>JBLHRT010000004.1:0-28782 GCA_047626255.1 Candidatus Azotimanducaceae bacterium | reverse complement strand
TGCCGGTCTCTTTTTTTGGTTGAGTTAGTCCGCTTCGGTAATGCACGCTATTTGGCCTTTGTGAAGCATTTCATCAGCTGGCCTGCCAGCTTCCATCGTGGCTGGTCTCTTGATGGGCAAGAAGCTCAGGTCATCGTTAATCGTATCACTGATCCTTTGCTGGTCATTCAGGTGAATTTCACTGCCATTCCAAACTGAGCCATCGATTAGTCTAATGTTTACTTTCATAATCCGGCTACGAGCATCCAGGTGCGGTCCCAACCAAACTTTGAATGCGGCTTTGTCAGAGCATGTTTTTGGACCAGCATTTTGTGGTTTGCATCAACGGCAGCCAGCATAGGGCCAGGCTAACGAGAAGCTCCAATTGGGCGCTATGCGCGGCGCTTGAGTTTGGCGTTAAACCTGACTGTTGGCTTCAAACGAAGCCCCCAGTGCATCTTCGTCAAATTCCCCAGTAGCGAGTAATTCGAAAATGTTGGCTGCTTCAGCTTCGGTCGCCGAGAATTTCATGTGATTGATTGCTAAGAAAACCAAGCCAGCAGTAATGCGGTGCGTGTGTTCCCGTTTACAAATAGATGATTAATGGCAAACCCGCGGCAATAGGCCGCGGCTAATTGAAATGCGGTGCTCTTAGATTTGTTGCCATTTTTGTTCAGTGGGCGAGCGACTTATAGTCATCCAGATGACGAACGCGGCCCTAGTACCTTAATGAAGACCCGCCCCTTACTTCTGTTGAGGTATAGGAGAGAGGGTAGCGCGAGGGCTGCTGAACAAAGCCGTGTTACTTGCCGTGCTAGAAAGGGTGATTTAGCGTGTTCGAAAAGCCTGAGAATCAGGCTTTTCGAAGAATAAATCCTGCTATGGTACCGAGGGCCGGAATCGAACCGGCACTCCCGTAAAGGAACCGGATTTTGAATCCGGCGCGTCTACCAGTTCCGCCACCCCGGCACAGCAGGACGGCGATTATAGCCATGTTCAATAGGCTTTGGGAACCATAGTCTGCAGTTGTTTTTCGCGTGGGTGGGAAAGTCGATCGAAATGTCAGCAAACACGAGGCCTCCAAGGTATTTGCTCAGCCGACCGTAGTTGTTGTGTTGGCGCTTTTGCTGCCGTTTGCTAGAATAAGTGTAACTCAGGTTGATTAAACACGCGTTTTTGGTTTTCCGCACCTGAATAACCATTCACGAGGGCCTTTGGCCATGCGTCTGGATAGGATAGATAAGCAAGAATCGGTGATGGTCGATGTCATAAGTTGCATGTCGCACCCTGAACTCAACGATACCTCTCTCACCTGTTTCACCGTCGATGTTTCCGAGGCGGGAATGAAAGTGGCCACCGCGATGCCCATTCCTGTGGCGACTCGCCTGAGTTTGCGCCTTGACTTTGCCTCCCACCTCTTTCGCCTTGAGGGCGAGGTGCGCTGGGCTAAAGATGATGATCGGCACTATGTCGGTTTGCATATTGATGACAGCAGCGCAGACATAGTTGCGTGGACTCGGATGTTTGAACTGGATTTATAGTCCCGTGGCACGTATCGTGCGGCATCCTCATTTTAGAATGCTGCAATGCAAGTCAGTGATTTCGAGTTTGAACTGCCAGAGCACCTGATTGCTCAGTATCCGACCGCCGAACGTACGGCGAGTCGGTTGCTGCACTTAGATGCGACTTCCGGCGCCATTAATCACCATCATTTCAAAGACTTGCCGGGTTTGCTGGCGCCATCTGATTTAATGGTGTTCAACAACACACGGGTGATTCCAGCGCGTTTGTTTGGCGCTAAGTCGACAGGCGGTCGAATCGAGATCCTGCTCGAGCGAGTCCTAGACGAATATCGCGCCCTCGTGCAGATTCGCAGCAGCAAGACTCCGCGGCCAGGTGGGCATATACATCTGGATGGTCAGCCGGGAGTGGTCACGGTTGAATCACGGCAAGGTAGCTTCTACCGATTGCGGTTTCCGGAACCCGGTGTGCTAGCGATTGCTACAGCCTGCGGTCACATGCCGCTACCACCCTATATTGACCGGGATGATGACATTAGTGATCAGGCCCGTTATCAAACAGTCTTCGCTGAGCGTGATGGAGCGGTCGCCGCGCCTACAGCCGGGCTGCATTTTGATAAGCCATTATTGGCCGAGATCAGTGATCTTGGTGTGGCCAGTACCCAGGTGACGCTGCATGTGGGTGCAGGCACCTTCCAGCCAGTGCGGGTAACAAATCTTGAAGAGCATCAAATGCACTCCGAGCAGGCCGAAGTCACGGTCCCCGTGTGTGAGGCGGTGCAGGCATGTCGTGCGCGTGCTGGGCGGGTGGTTGCCGTGGGTACCACGAGCGTGCGCTGTTTGGAGTCGGCGTCGGTCACAGGTCATATCGCGCCTTTCAAGGGTGATACCGAGATCTTTATCTATCCGGGCTATGAGTTCCGTAGTGTCGACGCGCTGGTGACTAACTTTCATCTCTCTGGTTCAACGCTGATGATGCTTGTCAGCGCTTTTGCTGATCGAGAGATGATACGGCACGCCTATGACGTGGCCATCAAAGAAGAGTATCGATTTTTCAGCTACGGCGACGCGATGTTGATTACGCGCTGAGCGCGGGCCACTATTCACCACTTGTGGTTTGCTGGTGCTGCCAGCGAACCAGACTCAAAACATATTCAACGTAAGGCGATTTCCTGTGAAGTTTGAAGTCTCTCATACCGATGGCCAGGCACGCCGGGGTCAGTTGACCTTGGCCCATGGGGTTGTTCAGACTCCGATTTTTATGCCCTGTGGCACCTACGGCACTGTCAAAGGGATGATGCCTACCACCTTGGCCGAGATCGAAGTGCAAATTCTGCTCGGTAACACGTTCCACTTGATGCTGCGTCCTGGCATGGAAGTGATGAAGCAGCATGGTGGTCTGCATGGTTTTATGGGTTGGGATAAACCGATCCTGACTGACTCTGGCGGCTTTCAGGTATTCAGTTTGGGTGAGTTGCGTAAGATCACTGAAGAGGGTGTTAAGTTCAAGTCACCTATTAATGGCGATCAGGTGTTTCTTGATCCCGAGCGTTCCATGCAAATGCAGGCGGCGCTGAACTCGGATATCGCCATGGTGTTTGATGAGTGCACGCCCTATCCGGCGGAGAAGTCGGCCGTGCAACGCTCTATGGAAATGTCAGCGCGCTGGGCGAAGCGCAGTGCTGATGAGTTTGCGGCCCTCGAGAACCCTAATGCGTTGTTTGGTATCGTTCAGGGTGGCGTGCATCTCGACTTGCGCGACATCTCGCGCGAGGCGCTGCAAGATATTGGTTTTCATGGCTATGCCATTGGCGGTCTGTCTGTTGGTGAGCCGAAAGAAGACATGCTCGAGGTGGTCAGCCATGTTGCGCCGTTATTGCCTAAAGACAAGCCTCGCTACCTGATGGGTGTCGGCACGCCGCAAGATCTGGTTGAGTGCGTGCGCCGCGGCGTCGATATGCTCGATTGTGTGATGCCCACTCGACATGCTCGCAATGGCCATCTGTTTACATCCACCGGCGTGATTAAGATTCGCAATGCGGTACACAAAACAGACTCTGGCCCGCTGGATGCAAACTGTGGGTGCTATACCTGTCAGGGCTTCAGTCGCGCTTATTTATATCATTTGGACAAGTGCGGCGAGATGCTGGGTTCGCAACTCAACACCTTACATAACCTACATTACTATCTCAGTTTGATGGCAGGTATGCGCCTAGCTATTGAAAATGGGCGTCTGGATGCCCATATCAAAGAAATCTATGAGGGCTGGTCTATTGAGTCGCCGGTGTGAATTCGGTGAAAGTCAGATGTCAGTCTCAGGCGATTGTTGGCAAATGATTTGCCTATGACCGGCTGATTCGGGAGAATACGCCTTTTTTTGCCAGTGCAGTCAATCCGCGCACTCAAATTCCACGACCTGTGAGCCACGCTTATGAGCAATTTCTTTATTCCAGCCGCTATGGCTGCCGAGGGTGAAGCCGCCAGCGGTCCTATTCCTGGTATGGATATCTTCATCATCATCGCCTTTGCCTTGGTCTTTTATTTCATCGTCTGGCGCCCACAGAGCAAGCGTGCCAAAGAGCACAAAGAATTGGTCGGCGGCTTGGGAAAGGGTGATGAGGTGGTAACCAGTGGTGGTATGTTAGGCAAGATCACTAAGGTTGAAGAGCAGTTTATTGTTATCGAGATTGCCGATAACGTCGAAATCAAGGTCCAGAAAGGTGCCGTCAGCTCAGCTTTGCCGAAAGGCACCATCAAAAGTATTTAGGCGGTGTTAAATACTTACCCACTGTGGAAAAACCTGCTGGTCGTGTTCGCCATTACGCTGGGCGTAATCTACGCGTTGCCGAATATCTATCCGCCTGACTACGCCGTTCAAATCTCCTCCGAGGACAGCGGCGCAGAAATGACGGAAAAAGCGTTGAAGACGGCAACAACGGCCCTCGACGAAGCAGAGCTCACCTATTTTGGGTCTCAGTTAGCCCAGGGCAGAATTCTGATCCGCCTGCCGGATGATGACACGCAGCTGAAGGCCAAGACGGTCATTCAGCGCGCCTTGCATGATTTGCCCCAGCGTTTTGTGGTGGCCCTGAACTCGGCGCCGACAACCCCTGATTGGTTGACGTCTATGCGCGCCGAGCCGATGAAGTACGGTCTTGATCTGCGTGGTGGCGTGCACTTCTTGATGGAGGTCGACACGGAAAACGTTGTCACCGATCGTATCGACAGTCTGGCTACCGACGTGAAGCGCAAGTTGCGGGAAGGCAAAGTGCGCTACAAAGACGTTAACGTCAGCGAGCGCGGTGTGCTCAAGCTCTTCTTCGAAGACAGCGAAACACGTATTGCCGCCCAATCATTGCTTGAGTCGCAGTATCGCGAGTTTTTGTTTGCGTCGGGTGTGGAGTCGCTGCCGTTTCTGACGCTCACCATCACCGATGACACCGTGCGTGAAATTGAAGATTTTGCCGTCTCTCAGAACTTGCAGACGATTCGTAATCGGGTCAATGAGTTAGGTGTGTCTGAGCCATTGGTGCAGCGTCTGGGTCGCAATCGTATTGTCGTTGACTTACCTGGCGTGCAAGACACGGCGGAGGCGAAGCGCATTCTGGGTAAAGTGGCAACGCTGGAATTTCGATTTGATGCCTTGCCGGATGCGCCACGCTCCACCACGCTACCGTTTCCTTATGAGGGGCGAATAGCCAATCTTGAGCGTAAAGTGATTATCAAAGGCGACCGAGTGGTCAATGCACAGGTGGGCTTTGATCCAGAGTCTGGCCTGCCGCAGGTCAATATCACTCTCGACAGTGAAGGTGGCAATTTAATGCACCGGGCAACGCGTAATAATGTTGGCCGGCGTCTGGGTGTGGTCTTTATCGAGACTAAGACCCGTGATTCTTACGTCATGGTCAACGGTGAAGAAGTTCGCAAGACAGTACCTTATGTTGAGAAGCGGGTCGTCAGTCTGGCGAGGGTGACGTCTGCCCTTGGTGTAGGTTTCAGAATAACGGGTTTGCAGGCAGGCGAGGCGCGTGAGCTATCCTTGTTGCTGCGTGCTGGTGCGTTAGCGGCAGATATGTTTATCGCTGAGGAACGGACTGTCGGCGCGAGTCTGGGTAAAGAAAATATCGAGCTGGGTGCTATCTCGGTGGCGACAGGCTTGGGCCTGGTGCTGGTGTTTATGCTGCTTTATTACCGGGTGTTTGGTATCGCGGCCAATATAGCCTTGATGACCAACCTCGTGTTGCTGGTGGCGATCATGTCCAGCATCTCGGCGACTCTGACCTTGCCGGGTATTGCGGGTATTGTTCTGACTGTAGGTATGGCGGTTGATGCGAATGTATTGATTTTCTCGCGTATTAAGGAGGAGTTGGCTAATGGCCTGTCACCTCAGGCGGCGATTAATGCCGGATATGAGCGAGCCTTTGTGACTATCTTTGATGCCAATATTACGACCTTGCTCGTTGCCGTTATTCTCTATGCCATTGGTACCGGTCCGATCAAGGGTTTTGCCGTGACATTGTCTATCGGTATCGTGACGTCCATGTTCACCGCGGTTATTTGTAGCCGAGCCATCATTAACCTGATTTATGGCGGTCGTAACGTCAAGAAGTTGTCCATATGAATGCGCCTCAGCTTAACGTTTTACAGGCGGCTGTCGCAGTCACCGTGGTGTGTTCAATACGCGGCGATATCACGGGAGCAGGTGGATCATGATGGCGAACATTAATTTCGATTTCATGAAGTACCGCAGGATTGCTGCCGGCCTATCTGTGGCGATAGTGCTGGCGTCTTTGGTGTCGCTGTTACTCAATCAGGTGAACTGGGGTCTAGATTTTACCGGTGGTACTCTGGTTGAGGTGGTGTACGAAAGCCCGATAGATCCGGGCACCATTCGGTCAGAGCTCGACAGCGCTGGTTTTAATGGGCATGTCGTTCAGTACTTTGGTTCCGAGCGGGATATTTTGGTGCGCATACCGCCGCAGAAGAACATGACCGCGAAGGAGAATGCGACCCTGGGAGATGAAATTCTCAATGTGTTGCAGTCAACGCCTGGCGCTCAGGTGTCTCTGCGACGCTCCGAGTTTGTCGGCCCGGCAGTGGGCGAAGAGCTGACCAATCAAGGTGGCTTGGGCATGCTCACGGCTCTGGCAGTCGTGCTGGTGTATATTGCTATGCGCTTTCAGATGAAGTTTGCGATCGGTGCCGTCGTGGCCTTGTTCCATGATGTGATTATCATTCTCGGTATATTTTCAGTCACTCGCTGGGATTTCGACCTGACGGTATTGGCGGCGCTACTGGCCGTTATTGGTTACTCTCTGAATGATACGATCGTGGTGGCTGACCGCATTCGTGAGAACTTTCGGCGGGTGCGCAAGGGGACTTCGCTGGAGATTATCAATACGTCGCTGAACCAGACTTTGGGTCGTACGGTGGTGACATCACTCACGACCTTGCTGGTCTTGGTCACGTTATATCTGCTCGGTGGTGAGCTGATTCGGGGCTTTGCCTTGGGTCTGATTATCGGTGTGGTGGTGGGTACTTACTCATCAATCTATATCGCCGCCAACGTAATGATTTTGATGAAGATCTCCAAGGAAGACCTTGCCATACCGGTCAAAGAAGGTGCAGAAGATCCGGACATGATGGGCTAGGGGTAGCGTAGCTAATCTGTGTGAGCATGTCGGGCCACCTATCTTAGGTGGCCCAGTACGTATTACAGAGCAGTAATTGTATAGAGCAGTGCTCAGTCGACGCTAAGCTTACTCGGCAGCAGGCGTCGGTGTTACCACGGTGGTTTTGCCTAGCTGGCGCATAACAATCGGCGCCAAACCACGAAAGCACTTGGGTGACGCGGCAATGATATTGCCAGACTTCAGGTATTGCGTGCCGCCATTAAATTCGCCCAGCAGTCCGCCCGTTTCCTGTACCATCAGTGCCCCGGCGGCGATATCCCATATATTCAACTGACTCATCCACATCGCATCTAGGCGCCCTGCGGCTACCCAAGCGAGGTCTAGCGCCGCGCTGCCTGCCTGACGCATGATGGCGCCTTCTTCAAGCAACTGCTGATAAATGGCCGCCTGTTCGGCAGCAAAGGCGCGTTCGTTGCCGCCAGTAGAGATCAGTGCGCCATCCAGTGAAGGGCGGGTGCTTGTTCTAACGCGTCGGCCGTTGACCTGGCAGCCCTTGCCACGGCTGGCGACAAATTCTTCATCGCGCATGGGGTCAAGAATCACACCGTGTTCCATCTTGCCGTTTTTAAGGCAGGCGATAGAAATACAGAAATGCGGGATGTTGTGCACAAAGTTGCTGGTGCCGTCGATGGGATCGATGATCCATTCGTATTCAGCATCTGTTGTTTGAATATCCTGAGCACCTTCCTCGCCACGAAACGAGTGGTGTGGAAACGTGCTTTTCAGGGTGTCGATGATTGCGTATTCGACTTCCAGATCAATATTGGTGACATAATTGTGAGCACTCTTCTCGCTGACTTTAATCAGGTCAGGTCGGTCAAAGGCACGGGTAATGCGCGGTGCCACAAGACGAGCGGCGCGTAATGCCATATTGGCCATCGGTTCCATAGGTCTGATCCACTAATACTGTAAAGAGCGATTGATATAAGCGGCCATCATAGACCGCGTCGAGCGGCTGTCAGGCGCCATTACCAGAGAAATGTTTTGTTGGTGTCATTTCGGCGCCGAATCATAGCATTTTGCGTGTAGAATTACGTCGCCTTAATAACCACCTGAAAATATAGTTATGTCTGAGTCAATCAAAAGCCTATTTCCCGCCGTCCGCATAGTCCTGATCGAGACCTCACACCCGGGTAATATCGGTGCGACGGCCCGGGCTATGAAGAATATGGGGTTGACCCGTCTAGTGCTGGTGAATCCCTATGACTTTCCGAGTGAAAAGGCAGTTGCGCGTGCTGTCAGTGCTGCAGACCTGATTAGCTCGGCGACGGTCGTGTCGACGTTGGACGAGGCCATTGCGGGTTGCCAGTTGGTGTTGGGTACCTCGGCACGGAATCGGCGTATACCCTGGCCTATGCTCGACCCGCGCGGTTGCGGCGAAAAGGTCGTTGCAGAGCAGGCGAGCGGCGGTGAGATCGCGATTCTGTTTGGCCGTGAAGACCGAGGTCTGAAGAATGAGGAGCTGCAGAAGTGCCACTTCCACATCAATATCCCCACGGGTGAGGCCTACAGTTCGCTGAATCTTGCCATGGCGGTGCAGGTATTGTGCTATGAGTTGCTGCAGGCACTGCTTGCCAAACAAGGTCGAGCCGATAAGGCGCTAGCGTCGGGCGTCTCGGCACCCGAGTCCGTCGAGCAGGAATGGGATCAGACCTATGCCGCCGCAGATACTATGGAACATTTGCTCACCCACCTTGAAGAAACCCTTATTCAGGTGGAATTTCATGATCCTGAAAACCCTCGTCAACTGATGAATCGTCTGCGTCGTATGTTTAATCGTATTCGTATGGATCAGATGGAGGTGAACATCATGCGTGGTTTCCTGTCTTCGATTAACAAGCTAGCGGCTAGAAAGGATGCTAGTTAATACCCTACTAATTTAGTCGGATATTGCGGTTTTCTGTCAGCGCTGGCATAATAGGTGATCAAATTAGTCGGGTATTACGTAAGAGAGATTCATCCGCTGCGCAAGGAACCCGGTCGGGGTTCAGGAAGAGATCAATGAGATTAACTGCAAAAGGTCGATATGCCGTAACAGCCATGCTGGATTTGGCTGTACACCACAATGAGGGGCCCATTAGTCTGGCCGATATTTCTGATCGTCAGGGTATTAGCTTGTCGTATCTCGAACAATTATTCGCGAAGTTGCGCCGTAATGAGCTGGTCAAGAGTGTCCGCGGACCAGGCGGTGGCTATCAGTTAAGCCGCGATGCCGCGTCTATTTTTGTTGCTCAAATTGTCGACTCGGTTGACGAAAAAGTCGACGCCACGCGCTGTGCCGGGCGCGCCAACTGTCATCACGGTGAAACCTGTCTGACCCACGAGCTGTGGTCCGACCTGTCGAGCCAAATTCACCAATTCTTAAGTGACATTGATCTGGCCAGTATCATTGCCAAGCGTGAGGTGCGTGAACGCGCCGCCCGTCAGCATGTGCGGCGAGATGATGTTATTCGTATGCCCGCCCAGGAGGCACAAGCATGAAACTCCCTATCTATTTTGACTATGCAGCCACGACCCCCGTTGATCCCCGGGTCGCACAGAAAATGAGCGAGTGCCTGCTTGCCGAGGGTAAGTTCGGTAACCCAGCAAGTCGTTCTCACAAGTATGGCTGGGAAGCTGAGGAAGCTGTCGAGTTGGCGCGTCGTCAGGTTGCTGATCTGATCAATGCTGATCCCCGAGAAATTGTTTGGACTTCTGGTGCGACTGAATCAGATAACTTGGCGATTAAAGGTGTGGCGCACTTTTACAAGACTAAGGGTAAGCACCTGATCACCTCTAAAATTGAACACAAGGCTGTCCTTGATAGCTTCCGTCACCTTGAGCGTGAAGGCTTCGAGGTCACCTATTTGTCACCAGGAAGTGATGGCATTATCACCTCTGAGCAGGTCGACGAGGCGATTCGTGAAGACACGTTGTTGGTGTCTATCATGCATGTGAATAACGAAATCGGTGTGATCAATGACATCGCAGCCATCGGAGAGGTCTGTCGCGCCAAGAAGGTTATTTTCCACGTTGACGCAGCCCAGAGCTCTGGCAAAATTGATATCGATCTAGAAGCGATGAAAGTCGATTTAATGTCTTTCTCAGCCCACAAGATGTATGGCCCGAAAGGCGTAGGTGCCTTATACGTGCGGCGCAAGCCACGGGTACGTCTTGAAGCCCAGATGCATGGTGGCGGTCATGAGCGCGGCATGCGTTCTGGTACGCTGGCGACCCACCAATTGGTGGGTATGGGTGAGTGCTGCCGTATTGCACAAGAAGAAATGCACGCTGAGCAAGAGCGAATCGTTAAGCTGCGCGAACGCCTCTGGTTAGGTTTGCAGGACATCGAGGAAATTTACATCAATGGCAGTGTCGATAAACGTCTACCAGGATTTTTGAATGTGAGCTTCAATTTCGTTGAGGGTGAGTCTCTGATCATGTCGCTCAGCGACTTGGCAGTCTCTTCAGGTTCCGCCTGTACCTCGGCCAGTTTAGAGCCTTCTTACGTGTTGCGTGCACTAGGGCTGAACGATGAAATGGCGCACAGCTCATTGCGTTTCAGTGTCGGTCGATTTACTGATGAAGCGGATGTTGATTATGCGCTGGGCAAGATTCATCAAGCGGTGAATAAGCTGCGTGAACTGTCGCCTCTGTGGGACATGTTCAAGGATGGCGTTGACCTTGACAGTATTGAGTGGGCCGCACACTAGGCCGCCAAACCAAATTCAAAGTGATGGCTAGAAACGATAGCTAAAAAGACAGATTAACTGGAGAAGGTAGATGGCATACAGCGATAAAGTAATGGATCACTACGACAACCCACGTAACGTCGGCAAGATGGATGATAAAGACGACAGCGTAGGTACAGGCATGGTCGGCGCGCCAGCGTGTGGCGATGTGATGCGACTGCAGATTAAGGTTAACGCGGCTGGCATTATCGAAGATGCTAAGTTCAAGACTTACGGTTGTGGCTCGGCCATTGCGTCCAGCTCGCTGCTGACGGAATGGGTTAAGGGTCGTAGTCTGGATGAGGCGGCATCAATCAAGAATACTGAAATTGCTGAGGAGTTGGCGTTGCCACCCGTGAAGATTCACTGTTCTGTGTTGGCCGAAGACGCCATCAAAGCGGCTGTCAAAGATTTTCGCGAGAAGCACGCGGCAGATGTTCCTGCCAGTGCCGCGGCGGCTGGCTAGTCTCAACGTAATGAGTAGGAGTAACAGCCCGATGGGAATTAGTCTGACAGAAAAGGCAGCGACACATATCGGCGCCTACTTGGGTGGTCGTGGTAAAGGCATCGGTATCCGCTTGTCTGTCAAAACCACAGGCTGTTCCGGGTTGATGTACGTGCTTGAGCCTGTCGATCAACCTGCCGAGGAAGACCAGATGTTCCAAAGCCAAGGTGTCGATGTCTATGTTGACCCGAAAAGCATGATCTATGTTGACGGCACTCAGATGGACTATGTTAAACAAGGTCTGAATGAGGGCTTTGAGTTTCGAAACCCGAATGTTCAGGCCGAATGTGGCTGTGGTGAAAGCTTCACGGTATAGTGCCGTTCGTTGCCCATCATGCTGGCTGATGTGATATCAGCACGGGATTTGTTGAGTCGTGTAGTTATCGATGAGTTATCGACTGGCTATGCGGCTTTATTTCGTTTTACCAACACACAACAAGTCGCTGACCTAGAGCGTGTCGATTTAACCCATGATCAATGTGAATCTCCTAGAAAATTTCTTTGTAATTTTTCAATTGCCCGTGGCCTATGGCGTGGATGTTGCCGCCCTTGAGGGTCGCTATTTGGAATTACAACGTAGCGTCCATCCTGACCGTCATGTGGACGCATCAGACCAAGACAAACGCCTCGCCATGCAATGGGCAACGGTCGTTAATGAGGCTTACACAACGCTGCGCTCGCCCTTACAGCGGGCGATATACCTGTTGAAGATGCGGCAGGTGGATATCGAGCACAATCCGAGTCTCGACCCGGGTTTCTTAATGTCGCAGATTGAGTTGCGCGAAGAGCTAGAGTCGTTGGCGACGGGTGATGATGGGTTGGCGGGGCTTGATCTATTCAAAGCCAGTTTGAGCGCGGAGTTGCAGCGCATGGAGTCAGACTTTGCGTCACACCTCGAACAGGATTTAGCCGCGGCAGCGCAGACGGTCTACAAGATGCAGTTTATGGTTAAGTTGGCGGGTGAAGCGGATCGCCTAGAAGAAAAGTTATTGGACTATTAGTTAGCCCGTGTAGTGAGTACGCGGCGTACATTCACCGATCGATATTCGAGTAAGGCTAAGACGACAGTTATGGCATTGTTACAAATTACGGAACCCGGCCAGGCCATCGACCCACACCAGCGCAAGCGTGCAGCTGGGATTGACCTGGGTACGACAAACTCACTTATCGCCAGTGTCCGCAGTGGACGCGCAGAAACCCTCGCCAATCTGCAGGGTGAGCACTTAACGCCCTCCGTGGTGCGTTATCTGGCCGCGGGCGGTGTCGAAGTCGGCGCTCAAGCGCTGGCGGCTGCCAGTGAAGATCCGCTGAATACCATTGTATCTGTTAAGCGTTTTATGGGCAGAGGCTTGGCTGATATCAAGACGCTGGGTGAACGTCTGCCCTATGTCTTTACTCAGGCCGATGAGGGTATGCCACGTTTGAGTGTGGTGTCGGGCGACGTCAGCCCTGTTGAAATTTCTGCAGAAATACTCCGTCATCTAGCAGAGCGTGGTGAAGCGACACTCGGTGGCGAACTCGATGGCGTGGTGATTACTGTGCCGGCCTATTTTGACGATGCTCAGCGGCAAGCGACGCGCGACGCTGCTAGATTGGCCGGGCTGAATGTTTATCGACTGCTTAACGAGCCCACTGCCGCGGCAGTGGCCTATGGTCTCGACTCGGGCACTCAGGGTGTGATCGCGGTCTATGACCTGGGCGGCGGTACTTTCGATATCTCGTTGTTAAGACTCAATCGTGGTGTCTTTGAAGTGCTGGCCACTGGCGGTAACTCGGCGTTGGGCGGAGACGACTTTGATCAGCGTATTGCCCACTGGTTGATTGAACAGTCGGGCTTTGCCGAACAAATAAGTCACGGCCAGTTTCGCCGGTTGATGACCGAAGCGCGTCGTATTAAAGAGTTGTTATCGGTTGAGGACGCGGTTGATGTGTCGGTCGACATGGATGGGCTGGTTTACTCCGGCGCCATCAGTCGGGGGGTCTTCGATGGCCTCATTAGTGAGTTTGTCGCCGATTCGTTGAAAGCCTGTCGTCGAGTGGTTCGCGACGCCGGCGTCAGTATTGATGATGTTCAACGTGTTGTGCTGGTGGGCGGTTCAACCCGTGTGCCGCTGGTACGTGCCGAGGTGGGTCGTTTTTTTGCAACAGAGCCATTGCATAATATCGACCCCGATAAAGTGGTCGCTGTGGGCGCGGCGATTCAAGCGAATATTTTGGCGGGTAACAAGCCCGACAGTGACATGTTGTTGCTTGATGTGCTGCCGTTGTCGCTGGGTCTGGAGACTGTCGGCGGACTGGTCGAGAAAATCATTCATCGCAATACCGCCATACCCGTGTCTCGGGCTCAGGAGTTCACGACCTATAAGGATGGCCAGAGCGCGATGCTGATTCATGTTGTTCAGGGTGAGCGCGAGCGAGTGCAAGATTGTCGTTCTTTGGCGCGCTTTGAGTTACGGGGTATTCCACCCATGGTGGCCGGTGCCGCGCGTATTGGGGTGGTATTTCAGGTAGATGCTGATGGTTTGTTGTCAGTGTCGGCGACCGAGATGAGTACCGGTGTCGAATCCCAGATCGTGGTCAAGCCATCCTATGGGCTGACCGACAATGAAATTACTCAGATGCTGAAGGCCTCGTTTGAATTTGCTGAGGTGGACGTTAAGTTGCGCTCGCTCACTGAAGCGCAGGTGGAGGCGACGAGTGTCGTCAATGCTGTTGCCGCAGCGCTGGCAAAAGATGGTGAGGCGCTGTTAACCGCCGAAGAGATCCAAGCCTTGGAGGTTGCTATGGCGGGTCTGCAAGCAGTACTCGACAGCGATGACCCGCAGGTTATCCTCGATGAGATGGCTCGCCTAGGTGCGGCGAGTGATGATTTTGCCGCGTTGCGCATGAACGCCAGTGTTAAGCGGGCGCTTTCAGGCCACCAGATTGAAGAATTTGAAATTGAACAAAAGGATTAAGCTGTGACCCAAGTTATTATATTGCCCCACGCTGAACGCTGCCCTGAGGGTGCCGTACTAGAAGTTGAGCCCGGTACTAACCTCATCGAGGTGGCTCTCGAGCATGGTATTAGCATCGAGCATGCGTGCGAGATGAGTTGCGCCTGCACCACTTGTCATGTCGTCGTGCGTGAAGGTTTTGACACGCTTGAGCCTTCCGATGAGCTCGAAGATGACCTGCTAGACAAGGCCTGGGGGCTGGAGCCCGACTCGCGCCTGAGTTGCCAAGTGCTGGTGGGCGATGAGGATCTGGTGATTGAAATCCCCAAGTATACGATCAATCAGGTCTCAGAGGCGCAGCACTAGCCGCGCGTTCTCACTAAGCGCGCTACATGACCATTGTATTGAGGGAGGCGACCACACCATGAAGTGGACAGATATCGACGATATTGCAATTGAATTGTATGAGGGGCAGCCGGATGTGGACCCATTGACCATCCGCTTTACGGATCTGCACGCCTGGGTGATGGCCCTGCCGGGGTTCGATGATGATCCAAACCGCTCTGGAGAAAAAATTCTGGAAGCTATTCAAGCGGCTTGGATTGAAGAGGCGCGCTAGATCAGCGCTAGGTTCGCACCAGATCTACCTTCGTCTAAGCGGACCGTCGGGCAGGAAAAATGTAGGTTTGTTCTCCTCGCCACACAGGCTATAATGCGCGCCCTCGATTACCCGGGTCGGTAACCGTCCTCGACGCGTGCTATTTCTGGTCAAGAAATGCCGGGCAATTGCTTCGCAATCAACCGGCACAAGAGGCGCCATCTGCGGTGAAACCCGCGTATAATGGCAATTTAGTGACATCGAATCCGGGAGTTATGACATGCTCAAACTCCCGTTTAACGTAGCTCAACTGCGCTGGCCAGATAACTGGACCAGCCCAGACAATTATTTATTTTAGGAGTGTGTAGTAATGGCGGTTGAAAGAACCTTTTCCATGATAAAACCTGATGCAGTGGCCAAGAACGTCATTGGCGAGATCGAATCACGCTTTGAGAAAGCGGGACTGCGAGTTATTGCATCACGTATGGCGCATTTGACTAAGGCCCAGGCAGAAGGCTTTTATGCCGAACACGCGGGTCGGCCTTTCTACAACGACCTGGTGACTTATATGTCTTCAGGCCCGGTTGTACTACAGGTGCTCGAAGGTGAGAATGCTGTATTGCTTAATCGTGAATTGATGGGCGCCACTAACCCTAAAGACGCTGCTGCCGGTACGATTCGTGCTGACTTTGCTGAATCAATTGACGCCAATGCTGTCCATGGTTCAGACGCCGTAGAGTCTGCAACTCGTGAGATTAGCTATTTCTTCGCCGATGACCAAATCTGCAGCAGATAGTAGATTAATAGGCCGTCGTTTAACGGGATATCAGACATGTCTAGTGTCAGACTGAATTTTTTGGGGTTTACCCGATCACAGTGGGAAGCGCTGCTGATTGAATTAGGTGAAAAGCCCTATCGGGCGCCGCAGATCATGAAGTGGATTCATCATCGATTTATTGATGATTTTGCTGAGATGTCCGATATCAGCGTAAAGCTGCGGCAGAAGTTGGCAGGCCTCGGGGATATCCGCGAGCCTGAAGTGACAACTGAGATGATTTCCCAAGATGGCACGCGTAAGTGGTTGATGCGCGCGGAATCGGGTAGCTCTGTTGAAACCGTCTTCATCCCAGAGGACACGCGCGGCACCTTATGTGTATCATCACAAGTAGGGTGCGCGCTCGACTGCAGTTTCTGTTCGACGGGTAAGCAAGGTTTTAACAGTGACCTGACCGCCGCAGAAATCATCGGTCAGGTGCGTCTTGCCCGTAGGGTGCTCGAGCAGGCCTACCCTGATCGTAGTCGGGCGGTCACCAATGTCGTATTGATGGGTATGGGCGAGCCCCTGCTGAATTTCGATAACGTCATCAGTGCCGTTGAATTAATGATGGATGATCTGGCCTATGGTATTTCCAAGCGCAAGGTCACCATTTCTACGTCTGGTGTTGTACCCGCGATTTATAAGCTGGTAGGCACAACAGACGCGTCGCTGGCGATCTCCCTGCATGCGCCAAATGATGAGCTGCGCAATCAGCTGGTGCCTATCAATCGCAAGTATCCCATATCGGAACTGCTGAAGGCCTGTCAGGCCTACGCGGCGACCCTGGGTGATAAGCGTACCCTGACCGTCGAGTATACGCTGATGGATGGTATCAACGAGCAACCCCAGCATGCTGAAGAGCTGGCGGTATTGCTGGAAGGCTTTCCTTGCAAGATCAATTTGATTCCGTTTAATCCTTTTCCAGGTTCGGGCTACAAGCGTCCCAGCCAAGTGGCGGTGCATGCGTTCAAGGAACGTCTGGTGCGGTCAGGTTATTCGGTGACAGTGCGGACGACCCGTGGTCAGGATATCAATGCAGCCTGTGGTCAGCTAGTGGGTGAAGTTGAGGACAAAACTCGCCGGCAGGAAAAGTACAAACGCATTGCCGCCGGAGAGGTGGCATGAAAATCAGTCTGCTTATCACGGTGACGATGTTGCTGTTGTCGGGTTGTGTCACACAATCTCAGCAGTCTGGCCGCCAGGTGGCTAATGATGATGATCAGGTACAGGCGCTGGTTGAGTTGGGCGTCGGCTATATACGTAATCAGCAGTATCCCCGTGCTAAAGAGAATCTGAGTAGGGCGCTGAAAATCGACCCTGATTCGGCGATCGTGCATAACCTGTTCGGGCTCGTGTTTCAGCTCGAAGGTGAAGTGGATTCAGCGGATGATTTTTTTCGTCGGTCACTGAAGCTCGATCCAAGTTTTTCTATGGCGCGGAATAATTACGGCGCGTTTTTGTATGAGCAGGGTCGTTACATCGAAGCGGTAGAGCAATTGGAATTATGCACTGAGGATCGCCTGTACGGGTCTCGAGCTCAAGTGTTTGAAAATTTGGCGGTCAGTTATCTCAAGCTCGACCGCGTCGCAGAAGCCGATGTGGCATTGGTGCGCAGCCTGCAGTTGAATCCAGGGCAGGCGCGTGCCGCTCTGGAGTTGGCGGCACTTCGATTTGATCAGCAGAGCTATCTTGAAGCTCGGCAGTTGCTCTCGCGGCACGGCAAGGTCAGGCAACCATCAGCAAGAAGTTTGTGGCTGGGTATCCAGCTCGCTAGAATTTTTAACAAGTCCGATGACGAGGCTAGTCAGGCCTTGGCATTGAAAAATATATTTCCGACGTCCCAGGAATATCAGCTGTACCAAGACAGCATCAGGAATCTATGAGCGAACAAATTCAGATGAGTGAGCCGGGTGCTCTGCCGCGCGTTTCGATTATGTTGGTTGAGGCGCGTAATGCGCTGGGGCTAAGTCAGAAAGATGTGGCTGACCAGTTATTTTTGACCCCTACATTCATCCGTTATATGGATGAAGGTCAGTTTCATATGATCAGCAAGACGGCCTATATCAAGGGCTATCTTCGCACCTATGCCAGGGTCGTTGGGATTTCTGGCGATGAGGTGGTTGCCGGGTATGAAGAAACCGTCCAGTCGATGGTTGAGCCGGTTGAAATGGGTGATGTGACTGAGGAACATGTGGGCGGCAACCTGTTTACCGGGCCGGTGATTCTAACGGGACTGGTTGGTCTGGGCATCTTGTTGTTAGTTGTTTTGTTGGTTTGGTTGTTCTCGGGTGACGATGCTGCGACAGCGGCACGCAATGCCATTGAGCAAGAGCCCATTGAGACCTATAGCAATGCCGCTGATGAAGTGGCGCCTGTGCGACCGCTATCATTGCCAGAGCGAACCGAGGTTGATCATTCTGGCACTAATTCGGTTGCTGTCGACAACACTAGGGCGGTGGCTGTGACGAAAGCCAGCGTTGCGATGGGCAAGCCTCCGGCGGATGACTCTTTAGACGACTCTGCAGACGAGCGATCGTCGGCCGTAGTCAATCTGGAGAGCGCTATCTCTGCCGCTGCCACCCCATCGGTCGCGACAGCCGGTGGGGTGGCATCTGATGTTGTCGATACGCCTGCGATAGGTATTACTGTAGAAAATTTGGGTCAGGGGCGTGGCTCGTTAATCACCGTCACCGCTGAGGGTAACGATAAGCTGGAGTTTAGTTTTTCTGATGAGTGCTGGGTAGAGGTGACAGATGCAACGGGAGAATCGATTTACGGCGATCTCAATCGGACAGGTAATAGCCTAGTGATATATGGCACAGCACCGTTTGATGTGCTGTTTGGCAAGGCGACTGCGGTACAGTTGGCGTTCAATGGTGAGCCTGTTGCCCTGAGCGAACACACCTCTGCTGACCTGACAGCGAAAGTGAAATTGGGTCGATAAACGACAAGCGAAGACGACTATGCGTACTGAATCTTTGATCAAACGACGTAAGAGCCGCCAGATAATGGTGGGTAACGTGGCCGTTGGCGGCGATGCGCCGATTGCTGTGCAGAGTATGACAAACACAGAAACCACCGATGTCGAAGCAACGGTGGCGCAGATTGTCCGCCTGGAAAACGTCGGTGCTGATATCGTCCGTGTTTCGGTGCCAAGCATGGACGCGGCCGAGGCCTTCGGAAAGATCCGCAAGCTAGTGAATGTGCCCCTGGTGGCGGATATACATTTTGACTACAAAATTGCACTGCGAGTGGCTGAGTTGGGTGTTGATTGCCTGCGCATTAACCCCGGTAATATTGGTAATGCGACACGTGTTCGAGCCGTGATTGATGTGGCTCGTGATAAAGGCATTCCTATTCGTATCGGGGTTAACGCTGGCTCTTTGGGTAAAGACTTGCTGCGAAAATACAAAGAGCCCAGTGCTGAGGCTATGGTTGAATCAGCTCTTAGAAATATTGAACTGTTGGATAAAGAAGATTTTCAGAACTACAAGTTGAGTATGAAGGCCTCTGATATTTTCATGGCCATGGAGGCTTACCGAGCTATCGCCGGGATGATCGACCAGCCCTTGCATCTAGGCATTACCGAGGCCGGCGGATTACGCTCTGGCACGGTGAAGTCAGCCGCCGGTCTGGCACCGCTGTTAATGGATGGCATTGGCGACACTATTCGTATCTCACTGGCGGCTGATCCCGTTGAGGAGATCAAGGTCGGTTTCGATTTGTTGAAGGCGCTGGGTCTGCGCTCGAAAGGGATTCATTTTATTGCCTGCCCGAGTTGTTCGCGTCAGAATTTCGACGTCATTGGTACCGTCAATGAGCTAGAACGCCGTGTTGAAGACATCACGACACCGCTAGACGTAGCCATTATAGGCTGTATTGTGAATGGCCCCGGAGAAGCCAAGGAAGCAGAGGTTGGGCTCACAGGAGCAACGCCGAATAACTTGGTCTACACCAATGGTACGCCAGATCACAAGGTGAATAATGAAAGCCTTGTAGACCACCTTGAAAAAGTGATACGTGAGCGTGTGGCTGACAAACAGAAGGCCGAAGCGGCGAAAGATCACCTGATCGTAACTAGCTCGTAATAATGTGTTTGAAAAGTGTTTGAAGACGTGTCTAACAAAGATCCTAATAGGTAGCACAGAGTGAAGATTCAAGCCGTTCGAGGTATGCAGGACCTGCTACCCAGGCAACAAGCCATATTCAGCCATATCGCCGCTACCGTGCGCGGCGTGGTCGTGGCTTATGGGTATGAGCAGATTGGTATGCCGATTCTTGAATCTACTACCCTGTTTAAACGAGCCGTGGGTGAAGCGACGGACATCGTCGAGAAAGAGATGTACACGTTTGATGACCGCAATGGAGATAGCCTGACGTTACGGCCTGAAGGAACGGCTGGTTGCGTGCGACTCGCCCAGCAGCATGGCTTGACCTACAACCAGGTACAACGATTTTGGTATAGCGGCCCTATGTTTCGGCATGAACGACCGCAAAAAGGCCGTTATCGGCAGTTCGATCAAATTGGTGTCGAATGTTTTGGTATGATGGGACCTGATATTGATGCTGAGTTGTTGTTGATGACAGCGCGCATATGGCAAGCATTGGGCTTGCAGGATGATATTAAACTGCAGCTCAACAGTCTGGGTAACAGCGAGGCGAGAGCAGAATTTCGCGCAGCATTAGTGGATTATTTGACCGGCGTGAAGGCCGAGCTCGATGAGGATAGCCAGCGCCGACTGACGACTAATCCGTTGCGGATTCTTGACAGTAAGGTTGAAAAAACCCAGCAGCTGCTTGTCGATGGCCCCACATTTTTTGATTACATTGATGATGAATCACGGCTGCACTTCGACCAATTGTGTGAGCTGCTAGACGCGCGGGGCATCGCTTACGTCGTCAATCCTGCTATTGTGCGTGGACTCGACTATTACAACAAAACGGTATTCGAGTGGGTCACCACCACCCTTGGTGCTCAGGGCACAGTGTGTGCCGGCGGTCGTTATGATGGGCTGGTTGAACAGTTAGGCGGTAAACCCACGCCGGGCATTGGCTTTGCGATGGGGCTTGATCGGCTGGCCTTGATGCTAGACGAGTCTCTTGTTTTGCCAGCCACCGCAGATATCTATATCGCTTCTATGGGCGGTGTGGCTCGCTCGCAGGCGTTGCTGCTGGCGGAAAAAATACGTGATACCTTAACGGGTGTGCGTGTGGTGAGCCACTGCGCTGAAGGCAAGTTCAAAGCCCAGTTAAAAAGGGCTGATGCCAGTGGTGCTACTATTGCCTTGGTGATCGGTGATGATGAAGTCGCCGCAGGCGAGGTTGGTATCAAGCGCTTGCGCGCCGATGGCCCGCAGGTGAACGTTAAGGCTGCTGAGATAATTGAACAATTGCAGGAACTATTTCCACAGGAGATGAGCGCTGGTGAATGACAGAACTGAAGAAGAACAAGTAGACGCCCTTAAAAAGTGGTTTGCGAAGAATGGCATATCGCTGGTCGTCGCTATTGTGCTCGGGGTGGGTGGATCCTTTGGATATAAAACGTGGGAAGCATCGGTTCGTGAGGGCGGCGAGAAGGCGTCAGCGTTGTTCGAGAATCTTACGAGCGCCGTGTCTGTCGGTCCGCTGGATGAACTCAGCGACGAAGACAAGTCTACCGCGAAGTATATTGCTCGTGAGTTGAAGGCTGACTATGCAGATTCGACTTATGCGCATTTTGCTGCCATGCATTTAGCACGTATCGCTGTAGAAGACGATGATCTAGATAAGGCTGCAACGGAGTTACAATGGGTGCTGGATCAGAACGTTGATTTGGGACTCGCCGCGCTGGTGCGCCTGCGTTTGGCGCAGGTGAAGCTCGCGCAGGGCGAATTTGAAGATGGGCTCGTCCTTGTTGACGCAACCAAGGCCGGCGCTCATGGCAGTGCTTTTGCTGAAACCCGGGGTGATATTTTTTATGCCATGGAACAGTTTGACAACGCGCGCGAGGCTTATCAAATGGCCGTCAATACGCAAGTTGAAGGCAGCGCCAAGCCGATGTTGCAGATGAAGCTTGACGACCTGGTGCCACCGCAATTGGACATTCCCGTTGTTGCTGAAGAAAAAGGCGCTGAAGAAAAAGGCGCTGACGAATCATCAGCTGATGAGTTAGAGACTGGGGCAATCGATCAATGAGGCTTGAACGCGCCAGTGGTTTGACGATGGCGGTCTCGCGAGAGCGCACGCGACCGACAGTCGGGCTACTTGCTTTGCTCGTACTGGGTGGGTGTTCGTGGTTCGACGACGATGAAGCAACGCGGGTACCGGCAAAGCTAGAATCGATTAAAAGCGAAGTCTCGCTGGTTGAGCGCTGGTCAGTCAATCTTGGCGATGGTTCAAACGATCCTGCGGTAAAGCTGATCCCTGTGATTGATGGTGGGCGAATTTACGCAGCAGCGCCTGAAGGTCAGGTGTCTGCCATTGATACGGCGACAGGCAATGTCATCTGGGAGCAGTCGATTATTGAGCTCTACAGCAAGCAAGACCGGGCCCTCTCTTTCTTTGACGGCCAAGGCGCGATAACCAGTGGCGTCGGCCTAGGGGCTGACTTGGTGCTGGTTGGCTCTACTGCTGGCGAGATCGTCGCGCTTAATCAGGCTGACGGTACCTTGGCGTGGCGCGCGAAAACCACAAGCGAAGTGCTAACGCCGCCACTGGTTAGCAATAATCACGTTTTTGCCCAGTCCATTGATGGCAAGGTTGCCGCTTATGACGTAGAGACCGGTAAGCGCGAATGGATGTACTCGACCTCGATTCCTAGCCTCACGGTGCGTGGTACCAGTAGTCTTATTGCCGAAAAAGATTTTTTAATTGCCGGGTTTGCTAACGGTCGCGTTGTCATGCTTGACCAAGATCGTGGTCTCGTAGGCTTCGAGCAGCGCGTTGCTGTGCCTCGCGGGCAATCTGACTTGGAGCGCCTGATAGACGTAGATGGGCAAATGCTATTAATGGGCCCACTGCTATACGTCGCGTCGTACCAAGGTAGTATGGTGGCCATGGATCTGACAGCTAATGGTCGCGTTCGCTGGTCCAAAGATGCGTCAACTCTGGTGGGATTAAGCGAGGGTTTCGGCAATATTTATATAGCCTCCGAAGATAGTACTCTTGCGGCAATTGATGCGGGTGACAACCATGATTTGTGGGAAACCAGCGACTTGCTGTTCCGGGATATTACGACGCCTACCACCGTCAGTAGTTATATCGCTGTCGGCGACTTTGAGGGTTACCTGCACCTCATCGCCCAGACTGATGGGCGCTTTGTAGGGCGTGAAAAGATTGATGGTGCGGGTTTGTCTGCGCCAATTGTGGCCGATGGAAATCGCCTTTATGTCATTACCAACAGTGGGCGCCTCATGGCGTTCGAGGTTCGCTAACCTAATATGATCCCCGTAATAGCCCTTGTAGGGCGGCCTAATGTCGGTAAATCGACACTGTTTAATCGTCTCACTCGTAGTCGTGATGCCTTGGTGGCGGAATTCTCGGGGCTCACCCGTGATCGCCAGTATGGAAAGGGTGTGCTCGGCGACTTTGCCTATATCGTCGTCGACACCGGTGGTTTAAGCGGCGACAACGAGGGCATTGATAAGCCCATGGCGGACCAGGCGCTGACGGCTGTCGGCGAAGCTGACTTGGTATTGTTTATCGTCGACGCCAAAGGTGGACGAACAGCAGCAGATGAAGAGATTGCGCGTATTCTGCGTGCTGATGAACGCAACGTCCTGCTGGTCGCGAACAAAATTGATGGCCAAGATCCAGACTATGTACTCGGTGAGTTTGCTTCTTTGGGTCTGGGCAAGCCCTGTTTGATCTCTGCTTCACAAGGTAGTGGCGTCAAGTACATGATTGACGATGAAGTGACAGATTTACTAGGTGATTTGCTGGTGGATCAGGCAGAGGAGCCCCTCAGTCATGTCGATCAGGGCATTAAAATTGCTGTGGTTGGTCGTCCTAACGTAGGTAAGTCGACCCTCGTGAACCGCCTGTTGGGTGAAGAGCGCGTGGTGGTGTTTGATGAGGCCGGCACGACTCGCGACAGTATTTACATTCCTTATGAGCGCCGAGGTCAGCGTTATACGTTGATCGATACCGCCGGTATTCGTCGTCGCGGCAAGGTTAAAGAGAAGGTTGAGAAGTTCTCTATTATCAAGACCCTGGCCGCTATTGACGACGCGCATGTGGTGGTTCTGATGATCGACGCCACCGAAGGCATTGTCGATCAAGACTTACACCTGCTGGGTCACGTGCTGGATGCCGGGCGGGCCATGGTGATTGCTGTCAACAAGTGGGATGACGCGGATCTCGAGCAGAAAACCCACGTCAAACGTGAACTCGACCGACGTCTTATCTTTATTGATTTTGCGACCACGCACTTTATTTCAGCCCTGCAGGGCAGCGGTATTCGCAAACTTTATGAGTCGGTGCACAAGGCGTATGATTCGGCGACCCGTAAATTGCAGACTCGCACTCTCAACGATATTCTGGAGAAAGCTATCCAGGAGCATCAACCGCCGACGATTCATGGTCGACGTATCAAACTGCGTTACGCCCATGTGGGGGGTAATAACCCACCCATTATTGTCATACATGGCAACCAGACAGATGGCGTGCCAGAGGCTTATAAGCGCTATCTGCAGCACAAGTTTGTCGCGGCACTGAAGCTCGAAGGCACACCGATACGCATTCAGTTCAAGACGTCAGACAATCCTTACAAGGACAAGAAAAATGTGCTGTCGAAAAGTCAGGTCGACAGTAAACGACGTCTGGTCGAACATGTGCGTAACTCGAAAAAGACCGACCGTCGTAAGGGTAAGCATAACAACTGGTAGGCCCTCAATGGTTTAGTCAGCGACTACCGTTGGGTCTTCGGCGAGAAACAACGCTGGGTCAACTCTGGCGTTATTGAGGCTAACACTCCAGTGCAGGTGCGGACCGGTGACTCGACCGGTTTGCCCAACCTTACCTATCAGCATGCCTTGATCTAGCTCATCACCCACCTGCACGCTGATCTCACTCAAGTGACAATACATAGTGACTAGCCCCTGGCCGTGATCGACCAGTACGGTATTGCCGTTAAAAAAGTAGTCTCCCTGGGCCACAACCATACCTGCTGACGGTGACAATATCGGCGTGCCCGTAACGGCCGCGATATCCATACCACTATGAGGACTGCGGGGTTGGTCATTCAGGATGCGGCGTGATCCGAACGAACTTGATGCCCTACCTGCCGTGGGCAGGCTGAAATCAACTTGCACGGCCTCGTCTTGAAAATGCGCAAAAGCTACATCCATATCCTGGCGCTCTTGGCGAATGCGGGTCATGTCTTGGGCATACGGGTTGACCTTGCGGTCGTTGGGTATTGTCAGGCGTTGCACCGGATAGGTCTTGTCGGCAACGTCGAAACTAAGGCGGGCAACCGCTGGTGTTGGCGAAGGGGTAGATGGAACAGCAATGGGTGGGACAGTTTCAGAAATCAATTCCGCGTCCGCTGCGCTCTCTATCGTCAGCTCGAGATGCAAATAATATTCGCCGGGTTTAGTTTTCAGCGACAAGCCCACGATTGCGTAGTGGACGTCATCTTCTACCACTAACAGAATTGGCTTGTCTTTGAAGCGCGCCGCGAGGGTTTCGCTGGGCACCTCTATAACGGCAACGCCGCCGGGAATAGGTGCATGGCGGGGAAGGCTGTAAGCCGGCAGGGTGACGCAGGTCAGCAAGCCAGCGAGGGTCATACAACGTAGTCCGCGCAGGTAGGGCCGGATGCTGGCAGGTATCATGTGAGGTTTTCCTCGGTGTCGGTGTGTTCGATAATATGGGTCACCGTCGCTTGGAACTGACCATGATGTAAGCGAGCGGTCACTTGCTCGCCAGGGACCAGTGAACTCGCATCTTGAACGATATCGAGTGCTTTGCTTTGAGGTTGGTTCGCGCCGCGGGTAACGATGGCATAGCCGCGTTGCAGTGTCGCCAGAGGACTCACCGTATTGAGCTTGTCGGCGTTATGGGCGAGTTGCTGGCCGCGCTGACCAACCTGTTGGTGCATCTCTCTGGATAAACGTTGTGCTAAATCCAGAACATGCTGCTGCTGATTGCTGATGCGCTGGCCGGGTGCTTCAATGCCGGCTGCCGCGAGATTCAGGCGCGCCCGAGTGCGCTCAGTCTGGCGGGCAATGGCGCGCTCCAAGCGAGCCTGCAATGCTGGAATTCGAAATCGGCCCAGGTAATGTCGAAAGCTGCCACGCAGACGCAATTCAAGGTCATCCAGACGCTGGTGAAAGTCTTGCAAACGTTGTCCGGGATGGCGCATTCGGTTGCTAAGGTGTTGCAGATGACGGCGTTGATCAGTCACCTCGCTCGTCATTAACTGCTGCAGTAGTCGCTGATAGCGACCAAATGTCTGTTGCCATTCGGCGCCGTCGGGGCTTATTAATTCAGCGGCGGCAGATGGCGTGGGTGCACGCAGATCGGCGACAAAGTCGGCGATAGAGACATCGGTCTCGTGACCGACGGCGCAGACCACGGGTAACTGGCTAGCAAAAATCGCCCGGGCTACCGGCTCCGTGTTAAAGGCCCATAGATCCTCCAGCGAGCCACCGCCGCGGGTTAGCAATACCAAGTCGAAGGGGTCTTTGGTGTACTGATTCGCCTGGGACAACGCCTTGACGATCTGCCCAGGGGCTTCATTGCCTTGCACCGCGACGGGTAAAACACTGATGTTGATCGCCGGGAAGCGCCGCTTGAGCACCTGCAGGACATCACGAATCGCCGCTCCTGTAGGCGACGTGATGATCGCTATATGCTGAGGCATCGAAGGAATCATCTGTTTGGTCTGCTCTGCGAACAAGCCTTCTACTTCCAGCTGTGACTTGAGCTTGTCGAACGCCCGCCGCAATGCGCCATCACCGGCCTCCTCGAGATGCTCGGCGATCATTTGATACTCGCCTCGGCCCTCATAAAGGCTGATCTTGCCGCGCACAATAACCTGCTGGCCATTGGCTGGCGCAAAACGCGTACTCTGGTTGCGATTACGGAACATGGCGCAGCGCAGTTGGGCGTTGCTGTCTTTCAAAGTGAAATACCAGTGGCCAGACGATGGGCGGGCAAAATTTGAAATCTCACCCTCCACAAAGACCATAGCGAACTGGCCTTCGAGTAGTTGTCTGGCGGCACGATTTAAGTCGCCAACAGACAGAATTTCACGGTTTGATTGTGGTATAACAGGCATCTGTTCATGATGCCTGTTTTGCTACCATCTGCAAGACCTATCTGTATAATACGCGCCTTTGGAGTGGCCAGAACTCAATGACTACCACCGAAGCGCGACCTGACGACGCATCCCCTGCCAATAACATTCATGCCGAGAAAATCCTGATCCTGGATTTCGGCTCACAATATACCCAGCTGATTGCCCGTCGTGTGCGGGAAATCGGTGTGTATTGTGAAATTCGTGCCTTTGATCTGGATGAGAAAATCGCCCGGGAATTCAATCCTCAGGGCATTATCCTCTCGGGCGGGCCCGAGTCAGTGACCCAGGACGATACCCTGCGGGCGCCAGACTATATTTTCAATCTCGGTGTGCCCGTGCTGGGTATCTGCTACGGCATGCAAACCATGGCTGTGCAACTCGGCGGTAAGGTCGAAGGTTCAGCCAAGCAAGAGTTTGGTTATGCCCGCGTCGAGATCAATGGTGACAGCCCGCTGCTGACTGGCATTTTCGATGAGCTCGAGCAGCATCGGCGTTACCTTGATGTCTGGATGAGTCACGGCGACAAGGTGGCACAGCTGCCATCTGGCTTCGTGCCGCTAGCAAGTACATCAACCACTGAGTTTGCGGCTATGGCCGATGATGAGCGGCGCTTCTATGGACTACAATTCCATCCCGAGGTCAATCACACCCTGCAGGGTATGGCCATGATGGAACGCTTTATCAAGACCGTTTGCGGCTGCCAGGGATTGTGGACAGCGGCGAATATTGTTGACGATATCATTACTGGCGTGCGCGCTAAGGTGGGCGACCGCAAGGTAATCTTGGGTTTGTCGGGTGGTGTAGACTCATCGGTCGTGGCGGCTTTGCTGTCACGCGCCATCGGCGATCAGCTAACCTGTGTGTTTGTTGATAACGGCCTGTTGCGTCTCGATGAAGGCGATCAGGTCATGGCCATGCTGGGCAAGGGTTCTGATAATATTTTCAAATTGAATATCATCAGAGTCGATGCAGCAGACCTATTTCTTGGCAAGCTAGAAGGCGTCGCCGACCCGGAGAAAAAGCGCAAGATCATCGGCAATACCTTTATTGAAATATTCGATGAACAGGCCCAGTTGATTGAAAATGTCGATTTTCTGGCCCAGGGCACTATCTACCCTGATGTCATTGAATCAGCGGGTAACAAAGATGGTAAGGCGCATGTTATCAAGTCGCACCACAACGTGGGCGGTCTGCCTGATTATATGAAGCTGGCACTGATCGAACCGCTGCGCGAACTCTTCAAAGATGAGGTGCGCAAGATTGGTGTCGAGCTGGGGCTCACCCCTGAGATGGTTAATCGTCATCCGTTTCCTGGTCCGGGGCTTGGTGTGCGTATTCTGGGGCCAGTATCCAAACCGTTTGCTGACCTGCTACGGCAAGCTGATCATATCTTTATCGAAGAGCTACGGGCTGCCGATTTGTATGCGCGTACGAGTCAGGCCTTCGCTGTCTTTTTACCGGTTAAGTCTGTCGGCGTGGTGGGTGATGCGCGTCGTTACGAATATGTGATTGCCTTGCGCGCCGTTGAAACTATCGACTTTATGACGGCTCGTTGGGCGCATCTACCGTATGATTTTCTTGAGAAAGTCTCCGGGCGTATTATCAATGAGATCAGTGGTATATCGCGGGTCACCTATGATATTTCGAGTAAGCCGCCGGCGACGATTGAGTGGGAGTAGTGCGGAGCGCATAAGCCATTGATTTGCTTGTTTTTGTGAGTTGCAAAAATTTTACAAACAAGGG
>JBLHRT010000003.1:0-33284 GCA_047626255.1 Candidatus Azotimanducaceae bacterium | reverse complement strand
GTTCATTGAGGATACCGAAGGCCATGACATGCCGCGCGTCGATATCTGACAGTAGGGGATAGGTGACCTTGTGCCGGGCTTGAAACCGCGCATTGGTCTCGACTGCGTCATAGGTCATGGCGGCAACGTTGACCCCCAGAGGGGCAAGCATTTGCTTAACTGATTCCAGCTGCACGAGCTGGTTTTTGCAATAGCTTCACCAATCGCTAGAGCGGTTGAACTGCAGCAACAGGCCGTTTTCTCCCATCAATGTGTCATTCGTTTGCTGCAGCCCTTGAGTATCCGGGGCCTCGATCATTGGCAGAGTCGCGCCATTGGGTAGGGGCGTGGCCCATTCTGCGGCTTGGCTTTGGCCCAGCCAGGCTAGGGTGGCCAGCAAGAGCACGCCCTTGATTTGTTTCATCTTCAGCATAACGGTATCGATCCTGTGATTCGGTGTGATGTAAACCAGCGTAGATTGCACTTTATAACCTAAACCGACATGATCCTAGCCAAACAAATGCTAGGGCCTCACTCATCGTGCCAGAGCCACATCAGACCGCTGACTATCACCTCATCCCATTGACGGCGGATCATGCCCGCCAGATTTTGCGCTGGCGCTATCAACCACCCTATGATTTCTATAACTCACCGGACACGGGCGTGATTGAGCAACAGTATATCGAGCAGTTCCTTGATCCGACCTATGCATTTCACGCCATTATCGATGGGCAGAAGTTACTGGCTGGCTTTTGCTCCTTTGGTATGGATGGCCAGGTGCACGGCGGGGACTATACTGACCCGGCGCTGGATATCGGGCTTGGCATGCGACCGGATTTAACGGGGCAGGGTCAAGGCGTCGCCTTTTTTACGTCGATCCTGACCTTTCGTCAGTCGCATTTTTATGCGACTCGACTGCGCCTGACCGTCGCCCAGTTTAATCGTCGGGCGTTGGCGTTGTATAAGCAATTCGGCTTTCAAGAAACCACAGAATTCACCGACCCAAGGCATGCTATCGCTTATACTGTGCTGAACCTTGATATGACCACCCGATGTTGATGACCCGACATGCTTCGCCTCCGTCACAGATACTCAGGCAATTTAAGCCCCTGCTGCTGATGTGCTTGTGGCTCTGCGCCTCACCGACTGGCGCCGACCCTTTGAGGGATTATGAGCGCGCTAAAGAGGCAGCGATGGTCACCCTGGCCCGAGAAGATACCCAGCGCGCTATCGAATTCATTATCAGTCGGGCATCGGCAGAAGACGCAATGCGCGTGTTCGAGTTGGTGGTCCGGGACCTGTATTGGCAGAGCAAGAACCTCAATGCCGCGTTGCTGATTGGTCATGCAGGCATACAGTTCGGCCTGACAGAAGCCCGACGGGTGGCAGGGCATGACCAGGCCCTCGCCTACGTGCTGTCATCGCGTGCAAAAATGCTGGCCTACAATCTGTCATCTTTTTGCTGGCCAGGTTGGCAAGCAGAAGGGATTGATATTCCGGCGGTCTATTTGACTCAGGGCCAGGACCTAGCGAAGACCAACATGCGCTTGGCACTGCAATTGCAAAAGGGTGACCTACCCATGAGTCGCGCCTGGTGGTTGATGGGCGCCCATCATCTGTCGATCGGTCAATACGAGCGAGCCCGCCGCGCATTTGTTGAGGGTACACGGTTCGCCATGGCGGCCCAGACACGGGAAAGCGAGTTGATGCTCAGGGGTTATGTGTACCTGTCTGATATGCTAAAACACCCAGACAACCAGCGGCTGGCCCGCGAATTTGGCTTTGTTCTGGTTGAATTAGACAAATCTCAGGAAGGTCGATTCTTTAGTGAGCAGTTAGAGACCGCTTTACGGGTATTCGAACAACAACAGGGCGCCACAGCCGTTCGCTAGAACCGCAGTGCGTCGATGGCGGCTGCATGCACGGCAGCCGCATGGATAAGTGCCTAGGCGAGTACAGGGTGAACGAAGTGATCAACATGAATATGCAACAGCCCTGTCTGGTTCAAAGTCAACACCAGCCATGGGTGCAAAGCCCCTCCAAACAGGTGCTACGCAAACGATTTCACCTGGTAGGTGAAGCGGAGTCAGGGCAGGTCACTTCTCTGGTCAGATATCTCGCTGGCGCTCAATTCAGTCAACACGAGCACCCCGAGGGTGAGGAAATTCTGGTTCTGGAGGGCGTCTTTTCTGATGCCCAGGGCGACTGGCCCGCAGGCTCGTGGTTGCTGAACCCGGAAGGCTTTTCCCACGCCCCATATTCCGTCAAAGGCTGTCTGTTGCTGGTTAAGTTGCGCCAGTATGTGCATGCGGCCAAGGTGGCAGTTAATTGGCATGATATTGCGCCTAGCGGCCCGTCATCTTTTTCGAGCCGTCTGCTTGGGCAGTATGGCGATGTTCAAACCCGCGTATTAGAATTGCCGCCAGGGTGTCATCTACAGCATACCTATGACGCTGGCGTTGAGGGCTTTGTGATCGCCGGCCAGCTCACATTGGCCGGCACGAACGTGTTAGCGTTAGATTGGTTTCGGCTGCCTGCCGGCGCGACATTGGATCTGCGATCTCAGGGCTGCACCCTATATGTGAAAGAAAATGCGGTGACTGGATTGCGAGATGGAGCAGCATTGTCCGCCGCAACCTATTGATGATTAGCCCATCCACGCTACCCGTTCTGACGACGCCACGAACCTGCCTGACTTTGCTGGCTCCCTTTCAGGCTGACTTGATGGCGCGATTTCGCTGCGACAATCAAGAGCATCTTGTGGTTTGGGAGCCTCGGCGCACGAAGGAATTTTATACCGAGGCGTTCTGGCAGATGCAACTGCGGCTAGCGCTCAGGGACTTTCGTCAAGGCCAGAGCGTGAGCTTGGCTATCCTTAATCCCGAGGCGAGCGAGGTGCTGGGGGTCTGCAACTACAGCAACATTGTGCGTGGCACCTTCCAGAGTTGTCACTTGGGCTATGCGTTGGCACAACGCTGGCAGGGTCAGGGCATTATGTTCGAAGCCTTGCAGGCGAGCCTCACTTATATCTTTAACGATTTGCATCTACACCGGGTGATGGCCAATTATCTGCCCCACAATCAACGTAGCGGCGACCTACTGCAGCGGCTCGGATTTAAGGTTGAAGGCCGAGCTGAAAAGCTTCTGATGATTAATGGTCGTTGGGAAGACCATGTATTGACCTCACTCATCAACCCCGTAGATCGGTAGCGCAAGTGGGCTAAAAACGGTAGACAAAACCGGGGCCACCCAGATACAGGCCACCATCAACATTCACGCATTGTTCATCCGCGTAGACCCAGGCCTGCAGGACGTCTTCAGGCGGTGTGCCATTCGCTTCGGATATTGGCGTGTGGCCATGAATCAATTGCTCTGCACCAAAGTAGCGCAGCATCTGCTTGGCGCGTTGCGTACCTGTCATCAACAGACCAGAAAATGCCTGACGTTCAGAAAAAGCGCGCAAGACTGACAACCAACGGTCGTGATCGTCGCTCTGAGTGAGGGCAAAGAGATTATCGTTGACCGCCTCAACAGACCGACCTTGTTCGACATAGAACATGCTGTCTGCATGCACTAATAATCGATTATCAACCCGTTGCATGGCTGGCAAGCGTTCAAGCCAGGCCACGTGTGCTGGCGTCACTCGTGCCATTTCATCAGCAACACCGCCCCAACGTTGCCAGAGCTGCAAAAATGACTGGCCCGTCGACACTGGCTGATGGCCAAATTTGTACGCGGCGAGGACCATCAGTTCGTGATTACCCAACAGGCCCTGAACGCTGCCACCGACAGCTGCCGCCTGACGCTGTAAGTCCATGATCAGGTCGACGCAGGCAACGCCCTCATCACCACGATCAAAGAAATCACCAATCATCCACAGGTTATGTTGGCCCCCAATCCACTGATCGAGCTCGTCACACAGCTGGTTTTCGACCAGCAGTCGACGAAAATCTGACAGATAACCATGCAGGTCACCAATAACAAAATGGGCCATAGAAACCTCGCCGACGCGCTATCGAATTTTCAGCAACAGGACCAGCAAGATCGGTGTGCCAACAGCCTGTAACAACATGAACCTGACCAGCACCTGAGTATTCGACCAGCCCATATTATGGCGAACATGGTCATGCAGGGGGTAGCGAATCTGGCGAAAGATACCTATCTTGAAGAAGCGCAACAGCGCCACTTTCACCATGCCCGTGGCGCCATTGACCAGCACCATGAAAGCCACAACGAGAATCAGGAAGGGGTTGCCGCAGGCGAGCACTAATACACCCAGCATCAGACCAATAGGTCGGGAGCCGGCATCCCCCATGAGGACCGCGCTGGGGTAACTGTTATGCCACAAATAGCCCGCCAGGCACCCTGTCATCACAAACGCCATGATGGCCCAATCGGCGGCCTGCTCGTAATGGGGTACGAGCAAATAGCCTGAGATGGCTACGTGACCTACAATGCCGTACAAAATAATACCCAAGAAAAATGTGCCCATACCCGACAGGCTCGCCGACAGACCATCGACACCGTCAGTGCAGTTAGTGGCATTGATCGCCACCCAGATCAGTACCGATGCACCGGGAATAAACAGATAAGGACTGATAACGATGGCATCCTTGATCAGGGGTAGCCAAATCACGTAAGGCTCCATCTGACAGATGATCATTGACGCCGCCACGGCGATGAGAAGATCCAGGGCTCCCAGTCGATATTCACTCCAACCACCGATTGCCCGATCATCCAAGAAACCGACGGTCATCGCTGCCAATATGCACAGTGATATTTGCACAAACTGCCAGTCGAAAGGGACCACCAACAGGCTGATGACGACGAAAATAGGAATAAAAAGTACACCGGCGCTGACAGGCTTGCCGATACTCTTGTCGGCATCGATGGCAAATGCACGGCCGCGATCGGTGGGTAGCACATGCCACAGCCGCGGCAGTAGCCACCAGGTCGCCACGGCGCCGAGTGCGGTGCCGACGCCGGCCAGAAAAATATAGGAAGTCAGTAAACGGAACGGGCCAATGGTCTCTGCTAGATACTGACCAAGAAAATACAACAAGAGGCGATCTCCTGGGTGAAAACTACGAGTATAGAGCCTTATGCACAGAAAAGAATGAATGGATACAGGAAGTATCAGGAATGGCGCACTATTCTTTGATGAATGCTTGCCAAAGGAAACGACAGTGACGCAGTGTCATACCGTCTGCATCGCCATAGCGCGCGTAGATGTGTTCAATACGTGGCGCCAGGTCTTCAAAGCTGCTCACCTCCGAGGCGGGCAGACCCCAGGTTAGCATTCGATAGAACTCCTGCTGGTCGCTGAAAATTTCGGGTACATCGAAACTCCATCCGCTGTGTAGCGTCAGGCCGGCCTGGTGTAGGCGATTTTCGACCGATTGATGAATCGAGCCATGCCCCGTATGCCTGCCCGAGTTTTCATAGTGCAATTTGTGCGGCAGCTTGCTTGACCAGGCGGGAATGGGTTCCTCCATGGGACACAACTGCAGTAACACGGCGCCGGGCCGGCACACGCGGCGAGCATCCTCAATCCAGTGCAAGGGGGCACGTCTGCCGACAATCATGTCTACGGACTGATCCAAGACGGGCAGATTCACTGCGTCAGCAGCGCCGGTGTCAAAACAGATAAACTCGATATTACGAATATTTTTGCGCGCCATATTGCCTTGTGCAATTTCGATGTAGGCGGGTACCCGGTCGTAGGCGATGATTTGCTGGCAATGAGGCGCAAGTTCCAGTGCCAAGTCACCGTGGCCGCAGCCAACTTCGAGTACGCAGGCGTCAGGCCGAAGGTGTGAACGTACCAGATCAATGAACGCATCCTCGCCGTTGCGACCGCCGACGACAGATTTCCAAGGGTAGTAATAGCCGGGTTGAACACCCGCCAGTTGGTCATACCAGTCGTTGGAATGCGCTCGTGGAATAGTCAACTCAGCCATAATTTGTGCTCCACCGCGTGATGATGAACCCTAGGGACGCACAAGTAAATCGTCGTCGCGAGATCCTTGCACCGACATCGCTGCCCTTGCCTTGCACCGTGGGTGGCAGGCGTTGTCTTGGCTGTAGATTACCACCCGACTTGATGGCTGCCCAGCAGAGTTCATTGAAGGCTTTGAATGGGTCACCTATAGTACAGTCACACGTCGTCAACATGGATCTAGCATTGTGGCTATTATCACCCGGGTAGACCTACTCAAAAACAGGCGGACCAAAATCGTGGCAACCATCGGGCCGGTGTCCGGTGACCTGGAATCCCTGACTCGATTGGTGAAGGCAGGGGTTAATATGTTTCGCTTGAACATGTCTCACGGCAGTCATGTGGATCATGACTTGGTTTATCAGAATATTCGTGCCGTCGAGCATCAACTTAAGCTGCCCGTCGCTGTTCTCGCAGACCTGTGTGGGCCGAAGATTCGCACCGGCCGCTTTCCCCCAGGAGGCATAGAGTTGAGTACGGGCAGCGAGGTTGTTGTGACCATGCGGGATGTGCTCGGCGCGCCGGGACTGATTCCATCACAGTACTCGGCCCTGAGCGAAGATGTACACCCGGGTGATCGCATCCTGATCGCCGATGGACTGCTGGAGTTGCAGGTACTTAACGTTGCTGGTACCGAGGTGCAATGTCTGGTGATTCACGGCGGTCAGTTAACCGACAATAAGGGCATCAATCTGCCGGGTGTGCAGGTGTCTGCGCCGTCGATGACCGACAAGGATGAGGCCGATGCGCATTTTGCCTTGTCCCTAGGCGTCGACTACATAGCCCTGTCGTTTGTGCGTCAGGCCGCTGATGTACACGTTTTAAGGCAGCTCATTGGCACAGACCCTCTGGGTCCGCGCATCATCTCGAAGATCGAAAAGCCCGAGGCCCTGATCAACGCCGAGGACATACTTGCGGCCTCGGACGCGATCATGATTGCGCGGGGTGACTTAGGCGTAGAATTGCCACCTGAAGAGGTACCCGTGGCACAGGCGGAATTGATTCAGATGGCGAGAGCTAGCGGCAAGCCCGTTATCGTTGCCACGCAGATGCTGGAGTCAATGATACAGCACTCGCGACCTACACGGGCCGAGGTCACGGATGTCTCGCATGCTGTCAATGCCGGTGCCGACGCGGTGATGCTTTCGGGTGAAACGGCCGTCGGCCAGTTCGCTGTTGAGGCCGTCGAGACTATGGATCGCATCGCCCGACAAACAGAAGCCCATTTATGGAGGCAGGGCGCCTACGGTGGCAGCTTGAGTAACCTGGTGCCACCTTTGCCGTTGTGGAATGTCATCGCTAACGCGACGGCGCATATGTCAAAGGAGTTGATGGCCCATGCGGTGATGGTGATCTCCCAAAGTGGCCTGTCAGCGGCCACCGTCTCCAGCGCCAGACCGGCGTCTCCAGTCGTTGCCATCACCGGGGATGAGCGTATTTTGCGTCGCATGACGCTCTACTGGGGAGTCATTCCGCTGCTGGAAGACGAGGCCGGCAAGACCAACCCAATTCGGTTGGCACGCCGCGTCGCAATGTCCTTGGGCCTCGCTGAACCGGGTGAATTTGTGCTGCTGATTCGTGGTTTCAATGATGCCGCAGACCTTAACTCGCCTTCAATTACCGTCATCACCGTGTAGATCAAAACCATCAGCATCGCGCCAGGCCGGAAAGGTTTCTCGATAAGTTCGCAGAGGTTCCAGATCCACGCTCAGGGTAGGGCAGCTTGGCCGGTCTAATAAATCGGCCAGCGGCTCACCATTGAAATCGAACAACAGGGAGTCTCCTGCGTAGTTGATGCCATGGCCATCCGAGCCGAGCCGATTGACGCCCACCACATAGCTTTGATTCTCGATAGCCCGCGCCTGCAAAAGGCTGCGCCAGTGTTGGCGGCGCGTGGCAGGCCAGTTGGCGACATATATCAGCATATCATAGTCGTGCAACTGCAATTTATCAAAATGCTGATTGCGACTCCAGACTGGAAATCGCAGGTCATAACACACTTGTAAACAGATACGAAAACCCAGTAACGACACCACGCAGCGTTGCGCGCCGGGACTGTAATGCTCGTGTTCCGTAGACATACGAAACAGGTGTTTCTTGTCGTAGCATTGCAGGTCGCCATCCGCTGGCATCCAGATGAAGCGATTATAATAGTGGCCATCGTCACTAATGATCAGACTACCGCAAACGACAGCGTCGAGACTCGCTGCCTGCTCCCGCATCCACGTCACCGTCGGTCCCAGCATGGTTTCTGCCAAGTGCGCCGATGCCATGGAAAATCCTGTGCTGAACATCTCGGGCAAGATCACCAGATCGCTGGCATCAAGCCCCGCCATTTGGGTCGCCAACTGCCGTCGGTTCGCCGCCGGGTCTTCCCAGGCCAACACCGTTTGTACCAGACTTATCTTTAGCGTTTCAGCGGACGATTTATACTCGGCCATGCAGTTGTGCCTCCACTCGATGCAAGCGCTCGGCAGCCTGACGTAAAGTGTCATCCTGCTTGGCAAAACAAAAGCGTACCAGCCGCGTTGCCGGTGGCACTGCACAGAAAACCGAAACAGGAATCGCCGCCACCTTAGTGGTGACGGTTAAGAATCGAGCGAACTCCGTATCGGGCATATCCGACAAGCCACTGTAATCAGCCAATTGAAAATAAGTCCCGTGACTCGGCAGCACGCTAAAGCCAGACCCGACCATCCGCGCCAGAAAGAAGTCACGCTTCGCCTGATAGAAATCAGACAGCCCCAAATAATGCTCTGGCTGCTGGTCAATAAATTCTGCCAGTGCCCATTGAGTTGGCGTATGGGTCGTAAAGGTCACAAACTGGTGAATCTTGCGAAATTCAGCCGTCAGCGCTGGCGGCGCAATGCAATAACCTACCTTCCAACCGGTCGCGTGGCAGGTCTTGCCAAAAGACGACACCACAAACGCGCGCTCGCGCAACTCAGCATGACCGAGAACACTGGCATGGCAGGCGCCGTCAAACACCATATGCTCATAGACCTCATCGGCAAGCAGGTAAATACCCGTACCCCTGAGCAGGTCAGCAAGTTGTGCCAGATCTTCCTCGTCAAGGATACTGCCGGTGGGATTGTGTGGCGAGTTGACTATCACCATGCGGGTCTTTGGGTTGATTGTGTCTCGCAGCCGTTGCCAGTCAATAGCAAAATCCGGCGCCAGCAAAGGAATGTGACGTGTTAGCCCCTGGCAGAGCGTGACCGCCGGTTCATAAGCGTCGTAGGCAGGATCAAAGACAATGACCTCGTCGCCAGGATGCACCACCGTCTGAATCGCGACGTTAAGCGCCTCGGTGGCCCCGGACGTGACGGTCACCTCTGTGTCAGAATCAACCTGTGCACTATACAACCGCTGGCTCTTAACCGCGATTTGCGCACGCAGATAAGGCACGCCTGTCATGGGAGGGTACTGGTTATAGCCCGCACGTAGATAGTGCGCCAACATCTCAATCAAAGCCTCAGGTACCGCAAAGTCCGGAAAACCCTGAGACAGATTGATCGCGTCTTGCTCCGCCGCTAACTGCGACATCACCGTGAAAATTGTGGTGCCGATAGTGGGCAGCTTACTGGAAGGAATTAACCCCGTGGCACCTGATGTTTCAATGTCGACTAGCAAAGTCAATGTCCCGAACGTAGTAGAACGGTCACTTTATGTTGAATCAGCCGTCGATTTCAATGTTCACGATGCGGAACTAATGTCTGATACGTCAATTGCCGGTTATATCAGGCTCGGGGGAATGGGGTAGTTTAAGGATCAGGGGGCGGCGTGCACTCTGGCTGTTCGCGATGCAGAGCTAACGCCCTTCTGCTTAGCTAAACGCCATTCAAACCTAAGAAGGGTTTTGACGCACGAGTTCAATAGCGGCACTGAGCGCCGCTTTGATGCGCTTATCCATTTCAGCGAGCTCCAACGGGGAAGTATAGTAAGCCATATCAACCGAATGCATAACATACTTAGGTGGCAGTTTATTGAGTGTCAGGCAGGCGATGTCTGACATCGACTCCTCACTGAACTCAGAGTTTAACGTGAGGTTACTGCTGAGTTGCTTCATAACGAGCCGCTCGTACCAGTTGTGTATATTGTCATCCATGTCGCTCTCCGGTTTCCTGCCCGTTTTGAGCAGTATAGTCGGCTTTCAACAACAAGCATCGGCAATCGCAACGACAGGTTGAATATTCATTCGCGGCAGGCCTTGTGTCAGTCAATCCGTGCGGTGCACAGATGGACCGGCGACCGGCAGACTTACGCTAGCCAGTCACGGCAGGGCAGGAAATCCGTATACAGCTTCGCTTCCGGGGTACCTTCATCAGGCTGCCAATTATAACGCCAGGTCGCGCGTGGTGGCATGGAGGCCAGCACAGATTCAATGCGCCGGCCCGATTGCAGGCCGTATTTAGTGCCCCGATCGATAGCCAGGTTGAACTCAGCATACCGACCACGACGGTAGAGCATAAAGTCTTCCTCCCGTGCTCCAAACGGCGCGTCCTTGCGGGCCTCGAGAATCGGTTGATACGCTGGCAAAATATGGTCGCCAATACTGCGCACCAAGGCGAAGCTCTCAGCAAACCCGCCTTCGGTCCAGTCATCAAAGAATACACCGCCGACGCCACGTGCCTCCTGGCGGTGAGGCAAGTAAAAATAGTCATCGCAACGTTGTTTCATGCGGGGATACACAGTCTCGCCAAAGGGCACGCAGGCTTGCTGGGCCGTTCGATGCCACTGCACGACGTCCTCTTCAAAAGCGTAATAAGGCGTCAGGTCAAAACCGCCGCCAAAGTACCAGTTGGTTTCATCCACCAAAAAGAATCGCAGGTTGGCGTGAAACGTCGGTACATAGGGGTTGCGTGGATGCATGATCATGGAGATCGCCGCGGCCTCAAAGCCCTTGCCTGCTAAGTGTGGGTTTCGCTCACTGGCTGCCGCAGGCAATTGCGCACCGACGCTGTAACTAAACTGCACTGCGCCGCGCTCGATATGCGGTCCTCCATCGAGAACGCGGGGCCTGGAGTGCGCACCCTTGTCGCCATAAATATCTTCAACACTAAACCCTGGGCCGCCATCGATGGCCGCGAGGGCGTCGCATATCTGTGTCTGTAAGTTGAAAAAATAGGCTTTCACAGGTGCCATGACACCCGGGGCGATCGCCTGATCCGCACTGATTGAAAGGCCTGAAGGTGAGCCGCTGGTCGTTTGGTTAGTCATGGGACGCGCCTTTTCTCATCATTTTCAAAGGCCGAAGTATAGCATAGCGTCGGTTGCGGCGTGGCTCGCGAAACCCTCATAAGATCCAAACAGCCATAGCATCTGTACAACAAAGTTAACTATAATGAACGATTAAGCGATATTACCCTGAGGACGCAGTTATGGATCTTGGTTTCAGCCAGGCAGATTTTGAATTTCAACAGACAGTGCGTGAGTGGATAGCAGCCAATTACCCAGAAGAGATGAAACGCCGACATCACCGCACGGCGAACGGGCACCTGACGAAAGAAGACCATGTTTACTGGCAGCAAGCGTTGTATAAGCAGGGCTGGGCCGGTCTTGACTGGCCTGCAGAGTTTGGTGGACCGCAATTCACGCCAACCCAGCGTTATCTGTATGACCTTGAGATGGCGGCGGCGGGCACCCTTGGCGTATTACCTTTTGGCCAATCCATGGTGGCGCCGGTTATCATGAAGTTCGGTACCCCAGCTCAACAAGAACAGTACCTGCCGGATATCCTCTCCAGTAAAGTTTGGTGGTGTCAGGGTTACTCCGAGCCAGGAGCAGGCTCTGACTTGGCCTCGCTGCGCACAAGTGCCGTGCGAGAGGGTGATCACTATGTTGTCAACGGTACCAAGACTTGGAATACCTTGGGTCAATATGCTGATATGATTTTTTGTCTCGTGCGCACGAGTAGTGAAGGTATCCGGCAGATGGGTATCTCGTTCCTGCTCATCGATATGAACACCCCCGGGGTCGACGTACAGCCTATTGTGACTATCGATGTACCGTCTGATGGTTTTCAGGAAATTAACATGGTGCACTTCACTGATGTGAAGGTGCCTGTTGAAAACCTGATTGGAGAAGAGGGTAAGGGCTGGACATACGCCAAGTACCTGCTCGAGTTCGAGCGTGGTAATGCATACTCGCATGGTCTCAAGGCCAGCCTGAGTGCAATCCGAGCCATTGCGGGCGCCGAACAAAGCAGTGCTGGCGTACCGCTGCTGGAAGATCCGGATTTCCAGCGCAAGCTGGTGGAAGCTGAGATTGCTATTCAAGCCATGGAATTCACAGAGTTACGTATTCTCAGTAGCCTGGCGACGGGCAAAAATGTGGGACCAGAGTCATCCCTACTGAAATGCCGGGGCACGGAGTTGCAACAACTGCTAACAGAATTGACTCTCGAAGCGGTTGGCAATTACAGTATGCCGTTTGATAACACCGGGCCCATCAAAGGACTTAACAATGAGCCCATCGGTCCTGATTATGCTGCGGTCGCCGCACCACAGTATTTCAATACCCGCAAGGTGTCGATCTACGCTGGCTCTAACGAGATACAGCGCAACATCATGGCAAAAATGGTACTAGGGCTGTAGCAGTTCAGGCGTCTAGCGAGTCGGCCGTCATGCTTCATTCTCGGTTGCCGGCTCGCAGACAAGCTGACGTTCTGCTGACGTTCTATAAACGGCGGACGAGGTTTTTCGTATCGGTCACTAATGTCGCCATGAACGACGCAATATCGCTATCCTGCAGCATGCCGATACCCTGGCCGGCCCACATGGGTAGAAAATCGGCATTGTTTTGTTCGTGCGCCCCACGGCGTATGGTTCGAGTCGCTGAATACTGCAGTGGATAGGGCAGCATGGGCTCATCTAACGCGTCAATCTCATCGATATAACGATTGCGCAATCCCCTCGCGGGCTTGCCTGAAAAAGCCTGAGTCATGACCAAATCATCTGCCTGAGATGACATTAACTTGTCTCGCCAGACCGTTGCGATAGGCGCCTCACGACAACCCAGAAAAGCCGTGCCCATTTGTACCGCGCTGGCGCCCAGTGCTAGCGCGGCCACCAGGCCCCGGGCATCCATAATGCCACCGGCGGCAATCACTGGCACCGTCACGGCATCAACCACTTGTGGAACCAGTGCCATAGTGCCAATGAGTGCCTGTTGAGAGTCACCCAAAAAAGTACCCCGATGACCACCAGCCTCTGCGCCCTGAGCAATGATCGCGTCGACGCCACGGTCAGCCAAAGCGCGCGCTTCTTCCACGGTCGTTGCACTGCAAAGCACTCGGGCACCTGCCTGATGGATCAGCGCTACAGTTTCGGCATCGACGCCGTAGTGAAAGCTGATCACCGACACCTGCTCTTGAAGTAATACGGCTAACTGTTCAGCGACGGGACCAAACAACGGTCCGGGTTCCGGCAGCGCGCCTAACGCCAGTTCTTCATGATAGCCCTTTAGCTTCTCCTGCATTACTGGGCCCATCGTGGCCTCGGGCCATTGCTCGGACTCCGCTGCAAACAGGTTGACCTGGAAGGGGCGATTTGACGCGGCCTTGATCTGGCGAACCATGGTGCGCAGCGCATCAGGCTTGATGCCCGCCGCACCGAGACCACCTAGACCACCGGCCTCATTCATACGAACCACCATATCGACATTGGTGGCCCCTGCCATAGGAGCCAGCAAAACAGGGTGTTCAAAACCCAATAGATCGAGCAGTCGACGGTTACGCCAATTCATAAGCCATTTCCCTAGGCGACATCACTCAGTCGCTTTTCGTTAAAACGTTGTTCTGCTATCTGGTCGGCCATCTGGTCAAACGGTATGCCTTGTTCCACTGCCGAACCAAAGATATTCAATAGCGTATCGAAGATGCCATCGATATGCTTGATCGCATCAGCATGCACGTAACCAAGGCGTTCGTGATAAATATCGATAATACCCCCCGCATTAATCACATAGTCAGGCGCATAAACTTTGCCCATGCGAAACAACTTGCCACCCGCGGCGCTGTTTGCCAATTGATTGTTGGCAGCGCCGGCAATCAGTGGTGCTTTGATTTCATCGAGGCTTGCCACGGTGAGTATGCCGCCCAGTGCACAGGGCGCGAACACATCCACATCAGCTTGATGGATCGTCTGGTTGTTCACCACCGTTACATCATGGTATTGACGTAATTGCTCAGTGGCGGCGCTGTAAAGATCGGCGATCATGACCTGCGCGCCCGCGTTATGCAACAGCTCCACCAGTTGTCGACCGACGTTACCAACGCCCTGAACCGCGACCTTAATGCCCGCCAGATTATCGGTGCCGAATCGGAAGCGAGCCGCCGCCCGAATGCCTACAAAAACACCGTAGGCGGTTGAGGGCGAGGGGTCTCCGCTGACCGTGGAGCCATCGCTCAAGACTTTCCCATTGATACCGGCGACGTGCGCCGTGGTGGCGCCCATGATCTGCAGGTCAGCGACACCGGTGCCTGAATCTTCAGCGGTAACATACGCGCCATCAAGGGTGTCAACAAACCGGCCCATGGCGTGCAATAGCGCCGGCGTCTTAATCAACGCGGGATCACCGACGATCACCGCCTTGCCCCCACCTAACGGCAGGTTAGACATCGCCGACTTGTAGGTCATACCGCGAGACAAGCGCAGTACATCCTTAACGGCCAAATCTTGGGATACATAGGGCCAGATTCGGCAGCCTCCGAGCGCGGGGCCCAGATTGCGATTATGGATACCGATATAGGCTTCCAATCCTGTATCGCTATCCAGACAACGCAGCACTCGCTCATGACCCGCGAAGTCCTCGTACTTTTCTACATCTAGCGTCTCTACTAACACTTCTGTGCTCCTCATCTTATGTCGCCTCGTGCGGAAAAACATGACAGCCCAACTGATCTGACTTCATGCGGCCCTCGGATCGACGAACTTAACCGGTTCAACCTTTGCATCGAGTTGCAGCAGCAGCGCATCTTGGGCAACCCTGGCGCGCTGCATACTGCGCTCCTTGATATGACCGAAGCCTCGAATCTGTTCTGGTAGTGCTATGAGTGCCGTCACCGTCGCCATATTGCGCGTATCCAGCTTCGCCACGCATTGCTCAACCAGCGCCTCGTACTCCTTGATCTGCTGCCGCTCAAGACGTCGATCCAACGTGTAACCAAAAGGATCTAACGCTGTGCCACGTAAGATGCGCAACGGTGCTAACAGACTGAACATCGGCATCATCCAACCACCGAAGGTGATCTTACGCGGTAGTCCCGTATGCTTGTCGCGTGGGGCAATCAGAGGTGGTGCAAGATGAAACTTGAGTTTGTAGTCACCTTCGAACTGATCAGCCAACAGTGCCTTAAAGGTGCCGTCAGAATAGAGTCGCGCGACTTCATACTCATCTTTGTAAGCCAACAATTTGAAATAGTTTTGCGCCAGTTTGATCAACAATGCCTCATCGCTGATGCCTTTTTCTGCCATCGACGCCTGACTCTTGCGTACTAGCGCCTCGTAGCGATCAGCCAACGCGACGTTCTGGTAAGCCGTTAAGACCGACCGACGGTCAACGAGCACAGCTTCCAACGTATCAATGCGTGTTACCAGCTCGCTTGTTGCCTGATTGACTGTCGTTTTGAAGGCCGGATTGACTGCTAGCCGACGACCCAGATTGAACGCGACCAGATTATCCTTGACCGATGCGCCATTGAGCTCGATGGCCTTGGCAATCGCCTCGGCAGAGATAGGAATTAGGCCCAGCTGCCAGGCGTAGCCCGCGAGCAAAATGTTCGCGGCCATGGTGCTGCCAAGCAATTGCTCAGCAGCTCCCGTAGCATTCATAAAATGAGCGCGCTGGGCGCCAACACTTTCTTCCACCAGCTTACGCATGGATTGCGCGGGGAAGACACTGTCAGGGTTTCGCGTAAATTCTGCGGTCATGGCCGTATGGTCATTGATGATGGCGTAAGCCGCATTATTTTCGACCTTGACGAGGGAGTCGTTCGACGCCGCAACGACCAGATCGCAACCGATGATCAACTGCGCACCACCGGCAGCAATTCGGGCCGCATGCACTTGCTCTGGATCATCAGCAATTTGTATATGAGTAACGACGGCGCCAAATTTCTGCGCCAGACCAGTCATATCTAACACAGATGCACCTTTATCTTCCAGGTGCGCCGCCGTTCCCAGGATAGCGCCCAAGGTAGTGACGCCCGTGCCACCAACGCCAGCGAGAACAATTCCGTAGGGCTTGTCAGTGGCGGGCAGGGTGGGTATCGGCAGGTCACTGACATCCGCATCGAAGTGGCCGGGTTCGGGTTTGCGCAACTGTCCTCCCTCGACGGTGACAAAGCTCGGGCAGAAGCCCTTCACACAACTCATATCTTTGTTGCAAGACGATTGCTCTATCTTGCGCTTGCGGCCGTATTCCGTCTCATCAGGAATCACCGACAGGCAATTGGAGGCCAGACCACAATCACCACAACCCTCGCAGACGGCCGTATTGATCATCGGCCGGATCAGTGGATCAACCATCTCGCCTTTCTTGCGACGACGACGTTTTTCAGCCGCGCAGGTTTGATCAAAAATCAGGATTGATGTGCCCGTATACTCACGCAACTCGCACTGCACGGCTTCGAGGTCATCCCGGTGATCAAAGCTGGTGTCGGCGGGGAATTCGCTGCGATTATATTTGTCGATATCATCACTCACTACGGCGATACGCTGAGCTCCCTCAGAGCGGACCTGATGGCCCATCTGCTGCACGCTGAGTTGGCCGTCAACAGGCTGGCCGCCGGTCATGGCCACCGCGTCGTTATACAGAATCTTGTAAGTGATGTTATGGCCCGAGGCGATCGCAGCACGAATGGCCAACAGGCCCGAGTGAAAATAGGTACCGTCGCCGAGGTTTTGGAACACGTGTTTGGTTTCAGTAAAGGGCGCCTGACCAATCCAGGTAGCGCCTTCGCCGCCCATCTGGGTAAACGTGTCCGTCTCGCGGTCCATCCAGGTGGCCATATAGTGGCAACCAATGCCACCCATAGCGCGACTACCCTCGGGTACTCGAGTTGAGGTGTTGTGGGGGCATCCGGAGCAAAAGTGCGGTACACGCTCAATCAAATCCTTGGGACGACTCAGGTAGCTTTCTTTCTCGGCGAGAAACGTCAAGCGCTTATCGATCTGCTCACTATTGTAAAAACGCGCAATACGTCCAGCAATCACCCGGGCGATGGTAGCGGGGGTGAGCTCGCCTGTGGCGGGCAGCAACCAGCGACCTTGATCATCGTGCTTACCCACCACGACAGGACGAATATCGGTCTGCCAGTTGTACAGTTGGCTGGTCAGTTGATCTTCGATGAGCCCACGCTTTTCCTCAACCACGATGACCTCGTCAAGGCCCTTGGCAAAATCACGTACGGCATTAGGCTCTAACGGCCAAGACATTCCGACTTTCAATACGCGCAGACCGATAGCGCTGGCGAGCGTGTCGTCGATGCCCAAATCGTCCAGCGCCTGCATAACATCGAGCCATGATTTACCCGTAGAAACGATACCGAGTCGTGGCGTTGGCGTGTCGAGCGTAATACGGTTTAAGTGGTTTGCCCGGGCAAACGCTAGGGCGGCATCAAGCTTGTCGTTATGCAGTCGCAGTTCCTGCTCCAGCGGTTTGTCAGGCCAGCGAGCATGCAGGTCAGTGTCCGGAATCTCGGGGTAGACAATTTCGATGCGACTCATATCAATGTCGGTTGAAAACGACGCATCGACGGTCTCGGCAATGGTTTTCAACGCGACCCAGCAGCCACTAAAGCGTGACATGGCCCAGCCATACAGACCAAAGTCGATGATCTCCTGCACGCCAGCCGGGTTCAACACCGGTATCATGGCATCAACAAAGGCATATTCTGTTTGGTGGGGCAGGGTAGACGACTTGCAACCATGGTCATCCCCGGCAACGGCTAGCACGCCACCAAACTTTGAGGTGCCCGCGTGATTAGCATGTTTGAACACATCGCCGGAACGGTCAACGCCAGGGCCTTTGCCGTACCACATGGCGAAGACACCATCGTATTTTGCGCCTTCAAAGATATTGACCTGCTGGGAGCCCCAGACGGAGGTCGCCGCAAGGTCTTCATTAACCCCAGGCTGAAAGTGAATGTTGTGTTGTTGCAGAAATTTCTGAGCCTGCCAGAGGGTCTTATCGAGTCCCCCGAGTGGTGAGCCACGATAACCTGAGATAAAGCCCGCAGTATTAAGACCGGCAACTCGGTCACGCTCCTGCTGGAGCATGGGTAACCTTGCTAATGCCTGACTGCCCGTCAGAAACACGCGACCCGTTTGCTGCGCATATTTGTCGTCTAGCTTGATGGTGTTGACTACCATGATGAATCTCCCCTTCAGATATAACCCGCTTATATAGCCGGCTCAGACCCCTATGGGCCTTGGCCGATCGAGTAACGCGCGATGTATTCGTTGTTGACAGCGGTACAGCAGACAGTTATTCGAACTGTTGGTACACGAACCGGCGCAATTGAAGAGACAATGCGAGAAATAAGGGAGTAGATAAGGGGTAGCAAGAGAGGCGACGTAGGGAGTGTCTATATGCTTTACGCAACGAATATAAGGTCATGATATGGTTCCTCTACACAGGATCACTGTGTTCAAAAAGGCGGTACTCAAAAGTCTGATCTCGCTGTCAGGGATCGCCCATCAGCGCTATCTTTGTAACGATAGTTTTTGCAACAAGAGTCTTTGTATCAATTGTCTCTAAGCAGAGCGCTTTGTTCCGTGTGCCTAGTAAATCAGTACTAGTCTACCAAACCTAGCGCGTCTGGCAAGCCATCAAGATCATACGACGCACCGCGTGTACCTATAATGCGGAGCGCAGATTCGCCACGGTTTCGGTACGGCGGGCAACAGCAACCGGCGGCAAGGGGCTTTGGGTCAACGCCTTGGCTACCTGGTCAGGTAGTCCTAGCATGCGTAGGATATGCCGCGTCGCTTCAGCCATGGCTGAACGAGCTAGACGCCCTTGACGAATCTCCTGATTGATGTGGCGAACAATGCCAAGAATCAGGCTCTGGGTGAAATTGACATCCTCTGCCTTGAAGCGCCCGGCCTTCACGCCTCGCTGAATATCGGCCAGAAGCTGATCCTCGTCTTGATGCAATAGATAGTCGCCGGACAAACCAGAGTAAGTCAGAAACGTATTCCACTCTTGATTGTCCTGAGCTTGGGTAAAGCAGTATTGTAGAGTGAATGCCATTACTGTAGCAGGGTCTTTGAGTGGCTCACGTAGTTGATTGAGGTTAGCCGTAAACTGACCTCGAATTTGCTCGAGCACAGCCTCAAAAGCCATCGATTTGGTCTCGAAGTAATTATAAAAGGTCCCCAGCCCAACATCGGCCGCATCAGTAATATCCTGAATGGAGATCTTTTCTTGCCCGCGACTGAAGACCAGTTTTCGTGCCGCATTGACCAGCGCTGCACGCGTTTTTTCCCGCTTCCGATTGGTTCGCTTGATATCATTCATTGTTATGCCATTCCTGCATAGGTCGACGAGTCGAGTGCTGTTGATTCATATTGGTACTTAAGTCGGCACTAGAACAGGTATTTAAATAGGTACTTATGTAAAACTTTACAGCTTTACTCGTAGGCCAAGCTTTCACGATTCAACATGTCGCGTTACTCTTAGCCAGCGTTGTTTCACTCTAGGCGATAGATGGTAGGCTAACAGCATACTATGGGCTAAAACTGAATATAAAATGGAAATATTCAAGCACTGCGGCTATCGCATCAATGGTCAAAGCCCGAACGCGGAATTATTGCCATCGAATATGCCTAATATGCATATACAGCATATTTTTATCAGAAATAATTTAAGTCAATTGTGAATTTATATCATGAATTTCGAATACGATAATGAGCAGCTCTCTATCCAGCGCGCCATCGAACAGATTTGCGCAGGCTTTGACGCGGACTACTGGCTTGCTCGGGATACGGATGGGGTTTTCCCTGACGAATTTGTCAATGCCATTACCGCCGGCGGTTGGCTGGGCATAGCCATGCCTGAGGCTTATGGCGGTGCGGGTCTAGGCATCACTGAGGCGGCTATCATGGCTCACACGATCGCCCGATCTGGCGCCGGGATGACCGGTGCCTCAGCGGTTCATCTTAACCTGTTTGGGCCCAACCCGATTGTTGTGTTCGGTTCTGATGAACAAAAAGCGCGATTTTTACCACCCTTGATTCAGGGGCAGGACCGCGCCTGTTTTGGTGTGACGGAGCCTGACGCTGGACTCAATACCACGCAATTATCAACAAGGGCCCGGCGGGACGGCGATCATTACGTGATCAATGGCCGCAAGCTGTGGACCACGACAGCGCAGACCGCCAACAAGATTCTGCTGATTGTTCGTACGCGAGACCTGGCCGACTGCCAGAAGCCCACAGAGGGCCTTAGCCTGTTCTATACCGACCTGAATCGCGATCGGATTGAGGTCCGTGCCATTGAAAAAATGGGGCGTAAGGCCGTCGACTCAAATGCCTTGTTTATTGATGACTTAATTGTTCCGGTGGAAGACCGGATTGGTGAAGAAGGTCAAGGCTGGAAATACCTGCTGCATGGCCTCAATCCTGAACGTATTCTTATTGCCTCCGAGGCCGTGGGCTTAGGCCAGGCTGCACTAGCAAGGGCTAGCCAATATGCCCAAGAGCGTGTGGTCTTTGGTCGCAGTATAGGCCAGAACCAAGGCATACAGCATCCGCTGGCAGAGAACTGGATGTCGTTGGAAGCAGCGAATTTGATGGTACAGAAGGCGGCTAACCTTTACGACGCTGGCAAACCCTGTGGGGCCGAGGCCAACAGTGCCAAGTACCTAGCCGCGGAAGCGGGGCTGCAGGCTTGTCAACGAGCGGTGCTTACCCACGGCGGTATGGGTTATGCGAAGGAGTATCATGTTGAGCGCTATCTACGAGAAATCATGATCCCGGTTATCGCACCGGTCAGTCAAGAGTTGATCAAGTCGTATATCGCTGAGCAAATACTGGGGCAGGCAAAAAGCTACTAGGTGATGCTAAAAACCTTCCTCTGCGCGTCGCGCTTCCCTCTCCAAACGCTGGGCCTGTCGTATGGCTAACTGCGCATTCTCCGCCTCTACTAGGGCTTTGGCTTCGGCGTCGAGTGCCGCCTGTCGCTTTCGATCAGCCTCGGCTTGTTCTGCTGCAACGTGTTTCTGGATGCGCTCGGCATCGTGAACGCGGCGAGACTCGGTCGCATCATGGACGGACAGGGTGAGTAGGTCGCCGCGCTGTAAAACCGAAATCGACAAGCCCTGAACGGAAATCACCGAGTGTCTGTTTGAGTGTTTCAAAAACCGGCCAAACACCACCAGTAGCGCTTCATCAAGCAATTGCTTTTGATTCATCAGTAAGGCCTTGCTGCCCTTGATTTTCAAGCTAGCTACCACGGGTAATAGTTTCGGCGACACCACGATGCTGTAGTCGCCGTCACCTAAACCCTGCAGCGGCCTCGGCGGGATAAAGGGCACCGCCTCGCCAGGGGTGGCGCGAAAATTCACACGCCGTCCGAACGGTAAGCCAAAGGCGGGATCTTCCTTGCGACTGATGACGGCAATTTGACCTGCGAGGGCTAGTATCTGCGCCTCATCAGGCGTCAGTCCAGGGCGGGGCACGTCGGTGAACTTGTCGCGCAGGGTCATATTGCGTTGTTTTAGATAGGCGGCTAGGCCACTGACATGGATATATTCTAGTGTGCCCGTCTCATCAACTTGGCTGACGCGGATAATTTTCTCGCTTTCGCCAAATTTTTGCTGGCCGTTGTCCAATGGCGTCGGTTCACCATATCTGCGGGTCAGGATAGCCACTATCTCCGTCATGTCACGACTGATTTGCGCGACGATCCAGAGGGGCTTGTCGTCAAAGTCGAGATAACAACGATATGCATGCTTAGCCTCGGCCAGCAACTTCGGTAACACGGTCGGCTGAACCTGAACGGCAGATATCAAAAAGGGCTTGGTGGCGATAGAAGGCTTATATATTTGGCCGGCAGGCAAGGGCGGTGGCGCCAGCCATTCAGGGGGCCCCAAGATAAGCTGCGGGTCAAGGGGTAGATCAAACGCCATACCGAATGCGCCTGTGATCAGCGCGTTACCCGGCAAGGTCGTGTCGTCCAAAACGTCTGGCGTTGTGGTTGCGTCAGGATCGAGAGGCGCTTGGTCGGTATCGGTTTCGGCGCCGGCATCGACCAAAGGTAAGCCGGTCGACTCTGTCGCTGCGGGTGTCGCATCCACCGGTGTGGCCACGGGCGGCAGGCGCATCGTTGTGATTTCCTGCCAGTCTTCCTCGGCAAATGACAGCAGAGGCCAACATAGGGCCAATGGCAAGGCCGCACGTATTACGCGCATCGGGTTAAACGAACTTAGCACAGTTTATAGCCAAGCAGTTCTGAGCGGCGTTGACACTCGCGCTGGATGTTACCGCAGGCAACAGCATAGCCCGGCGGTGGTTTTCTGATGTCTTTACATTCATAAGCTCGCTTATCCAAGGCCTGATTTTTGATATCACGAATATCATCATTACCGGCTGAACAACTGCCTAGTAATAAGGCAACAGCGCCTATCGCTGCAGAGCTAAAAATCTGGTTCATAATGCCAACGCCGGTTTATCTAGGTTTATTATTTCACCAGTATAGTTGGTTCTATGCCAACCGGCTGGCACTGCCCTTCAACTATTCGGAGGTATTTTACGCCGCGCCAATAACTTGCGAACAACATCGTCCGTACCTTCCTTCATTTCTTTAACGATGCCACCTTTGTTGTACGCGTCCACCAACAAGTCTTCAAGTTGTTTTACGTAGGTGTTCGAAGATTTCGTGTTCGAAAACTTCTCGTGCGAAAGCCCCACATTCGAGGAAAGGCGCCCCAAGGGGTCAGGCTCATCTCTCGAGGCGTCCTGCGCTGGGTCAGGGTGTTCGAATAAATTGATGAACTGGTCGCTTTTCAAGCCAAACTTCATCAAGCGTCTTAAATAGCAGTGAGGATCTTCTGGCGAAAGTATTGCACCGGCAATCGCGAGGATGATGGACAATGGGCTGAGCAACAGGTCACGCAGACCATCCAGTGCGAGCTTGCCTTGGAATACCAAAACATCCCGCAGGAGGCGCCAATAGGGTGAACTAGACCCTGCTTGAGGCAACTCATCTGTCATTTTATTCATTGTTATGCCTATGCCCCTCGCCGTAGAATGGCCCGTTCAGCGTCAACGAGCGAATTTACTGAAATTAATTGTGAGTATATATCCTTGAACTACACTTATGTAAATCATCCAGTAGAACTGGTGTGTTGCCAAGTAGCAGTGACGGTTTATTTATGAGTGCTATTGCTTTACCCCATGGATTTTCAATCCATTATGACATTACGGATGGCTATATGCTCCATACGGTGGAGTCTATGCCTTTCGCTGTGTCGGCAGTTGGCATGGATACGACTCAGTATTTAGTCACTGATCAGCTCAGTAAATTCAAAGGCGTTAACTTTGAGGCGGGCATTCTACTCGACACCTCCTGCGCGCCGCTTGATCTGCCCGACAATGTCATCTCACTGGTCGTTGAGCACGGCGAGGCATTTACCGCGCGCCTGGTGGGCCTGATCACGGCGCTCAGTGAAGGACACCAGCAAACAATGCTCAGCTTGCAGCGCAGCTCGTCTCGCAAGCTTAACGATGTGGTAATAGGCATTGAGGAAACCATCGTCTGGACCGACCAGGAATTTGCGATCATCACCGCAACTCGAGGTGCAGTAGAGCTCTTTAACGAGCAGGTGCACAGGCTGATAGGTCGAAATTTCCTCACGCTTGTCAATAGTGATGAGGACGATACTGAGACGATGTTAGCCAAGCGGGCGACCATTAACACCCCTGAGAAAATAGAAATTCAAGGCAAGCGAAATGGCGGCCAGAAATACTGGCTCAAAGTTGGCATCCGAGCGGTGAGCGGCAAGCGCTACCAGCTAAATTTGATTGATATCACCTCGCAAAAGGCCGCAGACAGGCGCTTCATACAACTATCAAACTATGACCCCATGACCGGGCTGGCGAACAGAGGCCTGTTGTTCGAGTTTCTGCAGCATGCTATGGCTCGCTCGAAACGTAGCAATAGCTCGGTAGCGCTGATATTGCTGGATCTTGACCACTTCGATCAGGTCAGTGATGAAACCGGGGTACAACTCGGGGTGCAGCTCGGCGATGGCTTAATCACCAGTGCGGCTGAGCGCATCAAACAACTACTCAATGATCAGGACATGCTAGCCCGATGGGGCGGGGACGAACTGGCGATTGTGCTTGAAGATATTGAGTCCCCCGAAATTGCTAGCCGTCTGGCCCAACGTATCATCGCCATCATGTCGAATCCGTTCGTCATGGATGACAAGGATCACTATATCTCGCCCAGCATTGGTATCGCGATATATCCCGCTGCTGACGAGACCATAAACGGCTTGATTCAGGCGGCCGACACGGCCATGTTTGAAGCCAAGAAATTTGAGGGACGTAATACCTACCGATTCTATGCGGTCAAACTACAGGAAGAAGAAGAGGAGCGCGCCCAGATTGAGAAGATGCTGCGTCGCGCCCTTGATAACGGTGAATTCAGTCTAGTGTATCAGCCCAAAGTATCGGTAAAAGCCGAGAAAGTCATTGGTTTTGAGGCCTTGTTACGCTGGCAGCATCCCGACTGGGACAATATCAGCCCGGGAGTCTATATACCGATTGCCGAGGAGTGTGGCTTGATCAGTCAGATCGGTGACTGGGTGCTGCGCCAAGCCTGTACCCAGATGGCGACCTGGCAAGCCAAGTATCCACAGATGGCAGATTGCACCATCGCTGTTAACGTTTCTGCAAAACAGTTGACGGATACTTTCTTCGCGAGCCGGGTGGCGTCGATTCTCGCCGATGCGAAATTGTCGAGCACCAAACTGGAAATAGAGCTGACTGAATCATCCGTCATGGAAGATCCAGAGCAGGGCATCCGTATCTTAGAGAGGCTGCATGAGCTAGGCGTGAAGATATCGATCGACGATTTCGGTACCGGCTACTCATCCTTGAGCTACCTACGCAAACTGCCTATCGACTGCGTCAAAATTGACCGGAGCTTTGTGCTTGGCATCGGCAATGACCTGTCTTCAGAATCGATTATTCATGCGATTCTGGTCATGTCCTCGAAGATGGGATTGACGAATGTTGCAGAGGGTATTGAAACGCCTGAGCAGCTACGCTTTTTTGACGCCACGTCCTGCGACGTCATCCAGGGCTATATTTTCAGCAAGCCTCTGACTGAGACGCAAATCGATGATATGTTCGGCGGCACGCAACGTGCCTTGCAAGACCGGTTCGAAGAGATTCTCATTCCCAACCCATTGACGATTGATTGCGCCAGCAAACACCCGAACTAGCGGGTTAAATATTCCCTGACACTGTCTGCATCGCCCCGAAAGATGATGCGCTCGGCCTTTTGGCCTATCTGGTAGTCGTACATGGGGTCGTAGTAATCCACCAGCAAGGTCTGTATCCAGTCACGGTGGAGCGCGAAGTCACCACGTTGCTGGGCCTTGAAGGCACGACTCATCAGCTCATGCAGCTGCCCATGGGCGACACCGCCAAGTCGCTTTTTGATAGCCTCCAGTGCCAACAAAAACGAACTTTCATGTTGTTGTTGGGCGAGGGCATGAGCACCCGTCGCAGTCAGTAAATCCGCAAAGTGCTGGACGACGTATTCCTCGTGTATATGTTCTACCCTCGCTGCCAAATCAACCTCAAGCAACACCAATGGCGCCTGCTTCATGGTAGCTTGCAGGCTCAGCGGCAGGCTGACGCGGCCAATAAGACGCCCTTCATCTTCGACGACAACGGTACGCGAGGGAGCCGCGTCGACCAGCTTGAGAAAATCGATCGCAATAGCGTTCTCGAAACCAATTTGGGACGGCTGTGGCGTCAGACGCTTGCCAAAGGCTGAACCTCGATGCTGGGCACGGTCTTCAAGGTCAACCTGGTGCGGCAGATCTGCTAATAACGTGGTTTTACCACTGCCGGTTTTACCCGCTAAAATCATCAGTGGCGGCAGCGCCTCAAACACCTGTAACAAGTAACCGCGCAAGGCTTTATAGCCGCCTTTGATGCGCGGCGCTGAGGTGCCAGCGGCCAACAACCAATCCTGAGTTAGCTGCGAGCGCAGGCCACCGCGAAAACAGTACATCAAAGCATCAGGGTGGTTTGTGATGAATTCTTGCCAGGCCAACAGCCGAGCGTCTCGAGTCGCACCAGATACCAGGGTGTGGCCCAATTGTTCGGCAGCATCGGCGCCGCGTTGTTTGTAGCAGATGCCTACTTGCTCACGCTCATCATCAAAGAGAATCGGCAGATTAGTCGCCGTTGGGAATGCGCCTTGAGCAAATTCAATGGGCGCGCGTACATCAATCATCGGGCAGTCCTGCAGGAACAGTGACTTGAAATCTTCGATGATCATGACAACTCCAGAAGTCCGGCGCACCGGACATTAATTCAATCGATATAGTATAGGCTGCTGGATAGGGCGTGTTGAATTGGCGGATACTGCGGGGGCATGATAAACCAACTGGCGCGCGAGACAACCTGAATAGGCGTGTTAATAGCCGGGACCGAAGATTAATTCATGGGTGCCAGAATGACCCTATTGTATATGTGTTTTCTCTATCATCGTCTAATTTAACATAATATAGATTATACGCACTCTAGTATGGTTTCACGCGATAGGTTGTTTCTGGTTCATCGCGAATAATCTGCTGCTTTTATCCGTCAGTGCTGGATGCTCGGTTAACCATGCGCGCAGATCCCCTCAGCGCCGACACTGCTGGCGACTACTCCACAGATTGAGCATGGATTATTTGGACAGAGCGGGTATACTTTCTACCTCTGGGCGTTGCCCATAACGTCAGTGTTCACAAAAAGGTAAGCCTTATGGAATGTCCAAAATGCCACTCCTCGATGGAAGAAGTGACTTACGGTCGTAATATGACCGTCGATCGTTGCACCAACTGTAAAGGAATCTGGTTTGATGTCGGTGAGGCTGAAGTCCTCAAAGGCAAGTGGATGTCTGAATTTGTGGACAGCGGCGATCCCGAAGTGGGTAAAGAGTACAACAAAATCGAAGACGTTAACTGCCCACGCTGCGCTAAGTTAATGAAAAAAGTCTCTGATCCGAAACAAAAGCACATCTGGTATGAGGCCTGTGAAGATCACGGTATGTATTTCGATGCCGGTGAGTTCACAGACTACAAGTATGAAACGCTGATGGATAAGTTCAGAGACTTGATCACAGGTAAGCGCTCATAGCATTACTGTTATGCAGGTAGCATTGCGGCGTTCGCGGCTCAATCGCATCACCTAGGCCGAATACGATCAAATACGGGGGCAACATCTCCTGTGTGCACACGCGCTATTGTGAATTTGATGCTCGCCGCCGGGACAGGTATCCGCAAGCTGGACATGCGAGTGGCTCGAATTCTTCTGTCCGAGCAGGCGCCCTACCCTTCGCCGCCCGCCTACCTGTTCAAGGATGCCCATACGTCATGAAAATAGTCTCATTCAATGTCAACAGCCTGCGAGCTCGCTTGCATCAAGTGCAGGCGGTCATCGACAAGTATGCCCCTGACATTATTGGCCTGCAGGAAACCAAGGTTGCGGACGGTGAGTTCCCTCTTGATGCTATCAAGGCCATGGGCTATCACGCCGTGTATCACGGCCAAAAAACGCACTATGGCGTGGCACTGCTGTCTCGTTATGCACCCATTGAACCGATCTATGGCTTCGAGCACGATGATGAAAGCAGCCAACGACGCTTCGTCAGTGCCGGCTTTGCTCTGGCTGATGGTCGCCAGTTAACGGTGATGAATGGCTATTTTCCGCAAGGCGAGAGCCGCAAGCACCCGATCAAGTTTCCTAACAAACATGACTATTATCAGTATTTAGCCAGTTTGCTCAAGGACAGGTATCAAGCAGACAGCCCCGTTATCATTATGGGCGATATGAACGTGGCGCCTATGGATCAGGATATCGGAATCGGTGCGGACAATGCCAAGCGCTGGCTACGCGCTGGCAAGTGCTGTTTTCTGCCCGAGGAGCGTGAGTGGCTTCAACAGCTCTTCGATTGGGGCATGGTAGATACCTTTAGGCAACAGCACCCGAGCGTTGACGACCGTTTCAGCTGGTTTGACTATCGTAGTCGAGGCTTCGAGGCAGAGCCGAAGCGCGGCCTGCGCATCGACTTGATTCTGGCCTCACCTGCCATTAGTGCCAAGGCGACTGCGGCCGATATTGACTACGAGGTCAGGGGCATGGACAAACCATCAGACCATTGCCCAATTTGGACAGACTTTGATCTTGAATTGGTTGGCTGACCCCCTTTTTAGATAGCTTCTTGCGAACGCCTAGCGAGCAATGCTTATCAGGGTTGCTCGCGAAAGTTCAGGCTGAAGCTGACAGGTACGATCGGTGTTATGGATTTCAAACCCGCGATCTCACGCAGGGCCCGGACACCATCAGCCAGTTCGAAATCAGCCACATCAATGAGTAATGGCTCGATGCTAGTGACTACAAAGCCTGTCGCAGCCTGCCGCTCAACGTTCAACGCGGTGGTTCGCATCTGGCTGATGCCATGCAAGTTGATCGTCAACGTAATCTCTTGTGTCATCGACTGGCCGACGGCCAGCGTCAGTATTGGATCCAGACTCAGGTTGGCGGTGATGTTCGCCATGGGAAACGTCTGCGCCTCAAACAACATAACCTGCACGCGCTCGTTACGTATCGGAACCTGAGTCTCGACACTCGCCAGTGCGATGCTGATTTGCGCCGCACCATGACTGTCGACAGCCCCCGTTAATGATGTAAACGAGTGGGTCTCGGTGATCTGTGCATTCTTGGTAGACGTGAATGTCAGGCTCGAATCGGTGGGTTGCAGTTGCCAGTCTGCTTGCGCAGTACCTGCCATCAGGCTTAGGGAAAGACACAGGCCAGTACAAGCTTTTAAGAGCGGCGTGTCATGCGCGTAGTGCCGGATCTGCTGACGTATTCTCATGTCTTTATTCCTCTTTCAAAACCATTGATATCGAAATCTTATTGGAGACGCTTGTTAGCGACTAAGGCTGTTTCAACGCGGCCCACCAGGCACGATCCCTGACGCCCGTTTGTAATGCGACATAAAGGGCGATTCCGATGCTATCTGCACAGATATCCCAGAGCTCAAATACGCGATAGTCCAGCCACCACTGTGCCAGCTCTATGCCGCAGCCGAAGAGCCCCAGGCTGAGCCATTTCCGCCAGTAACCAGGCCAGCCAATATCAACCAGCAATGCCAGCACAAAAAAGGCGAGCAGGTGATTGCCTTTGTCCCAGAAGAGCGTCGCCGCGGTGGGTGGCTGACGACTTAGCGCCAGCCAAACAATAAGCCCCAGCGCGACGACAAATCCGACGCGAAAGCCCATGCGTATTGCGGTTGCGCTCATGCAGGCCGGTGCCGGTTGATCTCGGCGACCGTCTTGGCTGCGGCTTGCTGGGCAGCGTCGGCAAAGTCGTCACCATCGGAGGCATAGATTATTGCTCGGGACGAATTGATGATTAACATGCCCCCTTGTCCGGCTGACATCAACGCGCCAACATCGCCGCCCTGGGCGCCGACGCCAGGCACGAGGAAAGGCATATCACCGGTAAGCTCCCTGATGCGCGCCAGCTCTTGGGGTTGGGTGGCGCCCATCACCAGGCCGATATTGCCATGGGTATTCCAGGCTCCGGCGGCCTGCTCAGCAATGTGTTCATATACTCGCTGGCCACTCTCCAACTTCAGGTTCTGAATATCTGCACCGCCTGGGTTAGAGGTTCTACACAAGATAAAGACACCCTTGTCTTGATACTCCAGATAAGGCGTCAGGCTATCTTGGCCCATGTAAGGGTTCACGGTGACGGCATCGGCGCCATAACGCTCAAACGCCTCCCGCGCATAATGTTTGGCGGTGCTGCCAATATCGCCCCGTTTAGCGTCGAGCAATACGGGCAGCTGTCGTTCGTGCAGGTAGGCGATGGTTTCTTCTAGCTGTGCCTCTGCCTTCTGACTCGCGTAATAGGCGATCTGCGGCTTGTAACAGCAGGCTAGGTCGGCGGTTGCGTCTATGATCGCTTGATTGAACGCCAGTAACGGGTCCTGTAAGTGCTGCATACATGCCGGTACACGTTGGAGATCAGTATCCAGACCAATGCATAGCATCGAATTGGTCTGCGCCTGTCGGGCCGCCACTGCTGCGAAAAAGGGGGTAGTCATGCGATTCCGGACGCTCCAAGGTCGTGAGGTGTCAATTTACGTCAATCCTGACATTAATGGTCGTCAGAGTATACGCCACGAGCGTCCAAAATGGTAGTGGTATTAGCTATAACTCTATGAATTATAAAGACAAATGCAACGTTTTGTAGAGTTGGCATGAACGTCGCTACACGCTATGTACAGATTTGATGTAACGCTATTGACGACGAGGAATACCCGATGACCACCTCCCAGCTGATGTCGAAGTTCTTCAATATGACACAGCCACGCCAGGCGCTACCGGAAAAATCCGCCGAGATGCGGAAACATGGCTATCAATCGGACAGGCGTTCTACCCATCGCCGGACTGCTATCGAACGCCTGCTTATCCAGATTACCGGCTGTACCAACGCAGACAAAATAGGCACAACGGTGTCGTGTCACTCAACGCAAATGTCCGCCGGCGGCATGACCATCAGCGCTGACGTACATATACCCGCCGGTAGCCTTGTAGACCTATGGGTGAGTATCAGCGCCGTACCGGGAAAGCTCTTCCTGTCAGCGGATGTGCGTTGGAGTCGTCTCGCCGACAATGGCCTATATCAACTCGGTGTCGAATTCATCGATGGCGATGCTACCGATACGATAGCCTGGCGTGCTTTGCACGCTTAGCAATAGCTGCTTTGCACGCTTAGCAATAGCTGCCCCGCCCTATCTATCTACAGCGGCTTGAGTTTGGGGCCCGCACGCGTGTCCTCGACCACAAATCCAGCGTCACTGATCGCTGCCCTTAGTTCATCGGCTAGCTGCCATTGTTTCGCCTGACGGGCGGCTTCACGATCATCGGCCAGCTGTTGCACAGCAGCAGGAATGCTGATTTCAGTTGGCCGCCAGTCACTTATCCCCAGACCAAAAATCTCATCAAACGCCAGTATTGTCGCCTTCTTAACGCCGAGATCAAGCCCAGACTTAACCAGCTCCCAGGCCACAGCAAGGGCTCTGGGCATATTCAGGTCATCGTTGACATGATCGAGAAACCGCTGATAGAACCCCGAGTCAATGTGGGTCGCTTCACCCCATTCCCACGCTGCGGTATACAGTCGCTGCAGGGCAACGTTATTGGCCTCAAGACTTTCCCAGGAAAAGCTCATCTGGGTTCGATAGTGGGCCGTTAGGCAGAAATAGCGGTAAGCCACCGCCGGCAAGCCATGTTCGACAAGTGACTCCAGGCGCAAAAATCCCCCGCTCGACTTGGACATCTTGGCATTCTCCAGTTGCAGAAAATAACCATGCATCCAGAAATTGGCGAGTCGGGTACCGCGGCTCGCCTCGGTTTGGGCGATCTCATTGGTATGGTGTATAGGAATATGGTCCTCACCACCGCAATGAATATCGAAATAATCACCAAGATATTTAGCCGCCATTGCCGAGCATTCGATGTGCCAGCCGGGAAAGCCACGTCCCCAGGGGCTATCCCACTCCATTTGGCGTTGGCTGTCGGTCGGAGAGAATTTCCATAACGCAAAATCTGTGACGAAACGTCGCTCGCTCTCTACTCGGGCACCTTCGCGCAGCCCGTCGACATCGAGCCGCGCTAAGTGGCCGTAATGATTAAGGCGCTGGGAGTCAAAGTAGATGCCGTCGCTGGTGCGGTAGGTAAAACCCTTGGCATCCAAGTCTTCAATAAAGGCGATTTGCTCGGGGATATGATCGGTGGCCTTGCACCAGATATCGGGCGACTGAATGTTAAGCAGCTGCAGATCCTGCTGGAACGCCTGAGTGTAATACTCTGCCATTTCCCACGCAGTCATACCCGTGCGCAACGCGCCCAGTTCCATCTTGTCTTCCCCGGTATCCGCATCGGACGTCAGGTGACCGACATCCGTGATATTCATCACCAAGTTCACCGTATAACCGTTTAGCTGTAACACGCGCCGCAGCACGTCTTCGAACAGATAGGTTCGCAAGTTACCGATATGGGCAAAGTTGTAGACTGTCGGACCACAGCAATAAAGCCCGACACGTCCGGCTTCAAGGGGCTCAAAGGGTCTTACCTTGCGCTCATAGGTATCAAATAACTGCAGTTTCAACGTGATGCCTTCCTGTGAGTAGCCTTCCTGTGGATTGCCGTGCTATCAGTTAGCCTTCCTGATGATCAAGACGCTGGGCATCTTAAAGAAATCAGCGTTAAGCACAAGCCTCTCAATCGCCTGAGGTCGACAACAGACGCTCAGCGAGCACTCTCTCAACCGTATCAACAATCACCTGGGTCTGTTGCTCAATCTCAACATTCACCAGGTCACCCTCGCTCAACAGCGCAAAGTTCGTGCGCCGCAAGGTCTCCGGGATCAGGTTTACCGCAAATTCATCCCCCACCGCCTCGGCGATTGTCAAGCTAGCGCCATTAAGAGCCAGGTACCCCTTGTTGAACACGTACTTGGTCCACGCGGGTTCACCGCGAAACGTCAGCCGTTGGTTGTTCTCTGAGCTATCGATAGCCACGACGACAGCGGTACCCACAACATGGCCGGATAGCACGTGCCCGCCCACCTCGGCATTGGCCCGTGCCGAGCGCTCAACATTAACCTGAGTGCCCACCTCAATCGCCTTCAGGTTGGTTAACGCTAAGGTCTCTTCAATGGCGTCGAAAAAAACCTCGGTGCCGGCAATCTGGGTTACGGTGAAGCAGGTGCCGTTGACGGCGACACTTGCGCCGGTCTCAAGCTCAGCCATCATGCTGTCCGGCAGCAACAAGCTGAATGTGGATAATCCTGATAGCTTCTTCAGTGACGCGATGGGCAGCATGGCCTGAACAATACCTGTGTACATGATGGGCTCCTCAGAGAGGCTAGTAGAGGTTAGTAGAAATGAGTAGATGCAGATACATCGTAATTGGTGTTCGCATTTTGCCACCGCCGCCGCACATTAGCGAGGGGTCGGCCAAGTCTTGGCGTGGGTTCCACAGATAATATTACAG
>JBLHRT010000002.1:0-43854 GCA_047626255.1 Candidatus Azotimanducaceae bacterium | reverse complement strand
GAACCTTGCCACCGGTAAATTTACTCACGTTAATCCTGCATGGGTTCAGGGCCTTGGCTTCAGTAGCGAGCAAGCGCTAGGCTCAACCGCCGATACCCTGGGCATTTGGGGCAGCGAGGAGAATCGGGACAATGTCATTCGCTCATTGACTAGCAAAGGTTTTTTGCGTGACCACGAAGCGACGCTGTACCGTCGCGGTGGGAAAGCCTTATCCACCATTTTCAACGCCGAGATACTCGAGGTGGATGGCGATCGTCATATCCTGTTCTCCGCCAGGGATATGACTGAAAACATCAAAATTCAAAACCAACTGCGTCAGTCCATGAAAATGGAGGCATTAGGCCAGATGACGGGGGGTGTTGCCCATGATTTTAATAACCTTCTCAATGTCGTACAGAGCGGGACTGAGCTGCTGGCGGACCTGATCCCCGAACAGCCCGGCGCCAGCGATATCCAAAACTCAGTGCAACGCGCTATAGATCGTGGCGTGGCGTTGACCCATCAACTTCTGGCGTTCTCTCGGCGTCAGCACCTGCAACCCCAGTCTATCGATATCAGTCAGCGCGTCGATACCATGATGCCACTGCTAGCCACCACAATGGGCGACAATATCGAGATCGCACTCACCAAAAATCCAGCCCTTTGGTCTTGTGAGGTAGACCCGACACAGCTTGAGACTGCCGTCATCAATCTTGCCCTAAATGCCAGAGACGCAATGCCCCAGGGTGGTCAATTACAGATCGAGCTGGGGAATGTCCTCGACGAAACCACGCCGAATAGTCCCATGCACGGCGATTACGTGTTCATTAGCCTCACAGATAATGGCGCGGGTATGACACCAATCCACGTTGATCAGGCCTTTGAGCCATTCTTTACCACAAAAGATATCGGTAAAGGCACCGGCCTGGGCTTGAGTATGGTGTTTGGCTTTATCCGCCAGTCGGGTGGTCATGTTGATCTGCATAGTGAGAAAGGCACAGGGACAACCGTCACATTGATGTTACCGCGGAGCACTAAGGTTTCAGCAACCAATCAGTCTCGATCACAAACGAGCCTACCCCGCGGTAATGGCGAGCACATTTTGTTACTTGAAGATGACCATGATCTGCGCGCCCTTACCCAACGCATTCTGAAAAATCTTAAGTATGAAGTCTTTGAAGCGAGCAACGAAGCCGAGGTCACCAGTCTACTGGCGCAGGATATTCACTTCGACTTGATGGTATCAGATGTCCTGTTACCAGGCCCGCTTAAAGGCCCACAAATAGCCCAAAAAGTGCTACAGCAACAACCACACCTCAAAATCATGTTTATCTCAGGTTATGTTGAAGGCTCTTCTGAAATCGAAATACCCGATGTGATGGCAAGTAGCTTTCTGGCCAAACCGTTCAGCCAAAAAGCCCTCGCTGAGGCTGTAGCGACGCTGTTGAGTCAAGGTACTGTCTAGCTATAGTAACCAGGCGTGATCAGGGGTCGGAGGGACAGCCGGGCCGCGCAGGCGAAGCAGCGCGCCCTCTAGCGGTAGGGGCTGATGCCTGCAATCAGACCACGATTAATCCATTCCGCCCCTAACCCTCTTGCTCCAGCGCTTCCCATCGCACCATCAAACTCGCCATCTCATCCTCTTTAGCCGCAAGACTGGCATAGTGCTTATCCTGCTCATCCGCAGCTAACTGAAAAAATTTCGGCGCCGCGATCACCGCTTGCAACCCCGCTATCTGTTCTTCGAGAACATCAACCTGATCAGGAATTTTTGCCAGTTCACGTTCTCGACGCTGACGCTCAGCCTTATCACGTTTGCGTTCCTCGAAAGACATGCCTTGGGTTGCCGCCACCACCTCCAGCGGAGCCTCATTGAGCTTGCGGGCTTTATCAGCCAGGCCAGCAAAGCTGCCGCCGCCAGCAACCCAGTCATTGTAGCCGCCAACATATTCAACCACCTCACCGGCGCCTTCAAATACCAGCAAACTTGATACCACATTGTCGAGAAAAGACCGGTCATGAGACACGATCAAAACAGTCCCCGTGTAATCTCCTAACAGCTCCTCAAGTAATTCAAGGCTCTCAACATCCAGATCATTGGTAGGCTCATCAAGCACCAGAAGATTGGTGGGCAATGAAAACAGGCGAGCTAACAGCAAACGATTCTGCTCACCACCAGATAAGGTTCTGATAGGTGCCCTGGCCTGCTCCGGATCAAACATAAAGTTACCCAGATACGTGACGACGTGCACTTCCTTGTCGTTGATGGTGATGTAATCACGTCCTTGGGCAATATAATCCTTCACGCTCTGGTCAGGGTTAAGTTGACCACGAATCTGATCGAAATAGGCGGGCGCAAGCTTGGTGCCCGTAATCACCTCGCCAGAATCGACCTCAAGCCCCTCTAGTAGAATCTTAATGAGCGTCGACTTACCCGCGCCGTTAGGCCCTAACAATCCTATTCTGTCGCCGCGTTGAATGATGAGATCAAGGTCAGTAATAATCGGTCTGCCCGCATAAGACTTGGAAACACCGACCAGCTCTTTGACGATCTTGCCTGAGGCGGAGCCGCTGTCGACAGCCAATTTCAAGGTTCCCTGAGTACGGCGCTTCTGACGCTCGACGCGCAGTTGCTCAAGCGCCCTGACGCGACCTTCATTGCGGGTCCGACGTGCCTTGATACCTTCGCGTATCCAGGCTTCTTCCTTCTTCAGATTAATATCAAATTTCTTATTGTGGGTCTGCTCGACCTCACGCTCATGTTCCCGGCGCTCAAGAAAACTCAGGTAGTCGCAATCCCAACGATTGAGTTGGCCACGATCAACTTCAACAATAGCCGTCGCAACGGACTGCATTAACTCGCGATCGTGGGTCACAAACACGATGGTGCCTGGGAAGTCCAGCATCACCGTTTGTAGCCATTCGATAGTGGGGATATCAAGATGGTTCGTCGGTTCGTCCAACAACCAGACATCAGGTTCAGTGACGAGTGACTTGGCAATAGCCACACGCTTAAGCCAGCCTCCCGATAGATTGATAAGCTTCTCGTCAGGTGCCAGACCCATACGTTGCAATACAGACTCAACACGGTGATGTAACACCCAGCCATCGATGGCTTCAATTTTGGTTTGCAGGTCTGCCATCTTATCTAGGCTATCCTGGTCAAACTCACCCGCGGCTAATCGCGCATATGCTGTGAGTAGCTCACCGGCTTCAAAAAATGCCGCCGCGACAGCGGCAAATATCGTGGTGTCGTCACCCACTGGCAGGTCTTGCTCCAAATTCGAGAAGCTCAAGGCCTTCTCGCGCCAGATATTGCCTTCATCAGCTAGAATTTGGCCACACAACAATCGCATCAACGTACTCTTACCGCTGCCGTTGCGGCCCGTCAAACAGACGCGCTCGCCCTTCTCGATAGTAAACTCGACCTTGTCGAGAACGGTATCAGTGCCATAGTGGACACTGACATTTTTAAAGCTGGCTATGGACATAGTTAACCTGAATATCTCTTTTAAGGGTGACGCGTATCGGCAGTGGGAACGTTGCCGTACTTATGTGTTTGTATCGTGTTTTGCTGCAAACTGGGCTTGTTGCGCAGCCGATGCCGGCGCCTGATGTTGCTGCTTCCATTCTGCATAGGGCATACCGTAAATAATCTGCCGAGCCTCTTCATAATCCATATCGATTCCTTTATCCTCGGCCGCCGCTTTGTACCACTTACTCAGGCAATTCCGGCAGAATCCAGCAAGGTTCATCAAATCGATATTCTGTACTTCCGGATGTTCATCCAGATGAGCCACCAGTCTTCGAAAAGCGGCAGCCTCCAACGCCTGAGTTGTTATCGGGTCCACTGATTTTTTTGGGTCCATTGAGACCTCCTGTTAGAATACAGATATATATAAGGTTAACACGGTTACCTATGAGCGAATTTCAAGAACACCAAAAATGGATAAGCACAGCCGAGCCAGAGTTGGGAATCGGTCACATTACCCAAGTCAGCGACCGTACGGTCAGCCTGACTTACGAGGTGGCATCAGAGCAGCGTACCTACGCACGCCAAAAAGCGCCATTGACGCGGGTCGAATTCAAAATCGGTGATAGGGTAACCAGTCGCGACAATATTACCATCTGTGTCGAGACGATCGAAGAGAAAGACGCACTAATGACCTATTTTGGTCCGGTGCAGGGTCTCGAGCGAGCAGTTGAGGGAAACCTCGACACCCCTTTGATGGTTGCCATAGCGGAAGTCGATCTGGATCCCAACTTGCGATTTTCCAAGCCTGAGGACCGCTTGTTCACCCACCAGCTAGACGACAACAGCTGGTTTAACCTGCGTTATGAAACACGCCAAGCGCTTGCCCGCCTGGCCAGAGGCGAGGCCCGGGGGCTTTATGGCCCACGGGTCTCGTTAATCCCCCATCAACTTTATATAGGCCATGAAGTTGCCCAGCGGTTCGCGCCACGGGTGTTGCTGGCTGACGAAGTGGGTCTCGGTAAAACTATCGAGGCCGGACTGATCATTCATCAACAACTACTCACAGGGCGCGCACGCAGAGTATTGATCATGGTGCCACCGGCACTCACGTTTCAGTGGTTCGTGGAGATGATCCGACGTTTTAATTTACATTTCACCGTCCTCGATGAGGACCGCTGCCAGCAGATCATCGCCGACAACCATGCCGGTACAGGCATGGTTGTCGATGAGCCAGATGACGTGATGGATGATTTGCACGATAACGTGGTATCAAATACCTTTAATCCATTTGACGCCCAGCAACTGATGCTGTGTAACCTAGATCTGTTTCTCGACAATCCGCGCCGTCTGGAGCAGGCGCTGGCCACGGAATGGGACCTGATGGTGGTCGATGAGGCACACCACCTCCAATGGACGCAGCACGCCTCTAGCCCCGAGTACCAAGTGGTTGAGCAGCTAGCCAATATCGCTCAAGGTCTTCTGCTGTTGACGGCGACGCCAGAGCAACTCGGTCGTGAGGGTCACTTTGCCCGCCTGCGTTTGCTGGACCCCTCGCGTTATCAAGACTTCCCGCGTTTTCTTGGAGAAGAGCAACACTTCGCCGAAATCGCCGAGTTTGTCAGGCAGTTGTCTGTCGACGAGCCTGGTACTGACGCTGACCACAGCCAAGCAAGGCAAGCGCTGTTAACGATGACAGGCATTGGAGCCGACAAACCGGTTAATGACGCGGCGCTGATTGATGCCGTACTCGATCGCTATGGCACCGGGCGCGTCTTGTTCCGCAATGTGCGCGCCTCCGTCAAGGGCTTTATGTCTCGGCTGGCACTGCCCGAGGCTCTACCTGCGCCGTCAAATATCGATATTGGCTACTTCCCAGAGGAAGACCTACCCGAATGGACTCGTCATGACCCACGTATCGCATGGTTAGCTGATCTCGTCTCCGATCATCCAGATGACAAGTTTTTGCTGATTTGTGCGCGTCGCTCCACGGTATTGGCGCTGGACCAAACCCTACAGACGCTGCTGCCGGTGAGAACAACCCTGTTTCACGAAGGTATGGATCTGGTTGCCCGTGATCGCGCGGCGAATTATTTCGCTGAGACTGATCGAGGCGCGCAGTTGATGCTGTGCTCCGAGATAGGCAGTGAAGGCCGTAACTTCCAGTTTGCTAGTCACCTGATTCTTTTCGATCTGCCCCTGGGTCCGGATCTACTGGAACAACGCATCGGCCGCCTGGATCGCATTGGCCAACGCCAGGATGTGAAGATTCATATACCTTATATCGAGCACTCCGCGACTGCCCGACTGTACCGATGGTACGCCGAAGGACTTGACCTGTTCGTTGCGCCCAACGCCATTGCGCAAGGCTTGTTTGATGAGCTTTATGATGACTTTGAGAAGATAGCCGTTGAGGAGACTGATGTTGAGAAAAATAGTCCTGAAATGTCACCATTGGACGTCTTTATCGCTCGTAGCAAGGCACTCAATGAGACGCGCCAAGGCGAATTGAAGTTAGGTCGTGACCAGCTGCTGGCGTTGAATTCACATCGTCCTGCTGTGTCCGCCCGGATTGTCGCCGCTGTCGCCGAAGAAGCCGGTGGCAGTGCCCTCATGGATTATATGGAGATGTCTTTTGAGCGCTTCGGCCTTGAGTCAGAGCCGTTAGGCGATGCCGTGTGGCGGGTCAAGCCCGGCGATTCCATGGCGCGGCACTATGCCGTCAGCGCTGAAACTATGGATCACTTTCACTACCCAGAGTTACCTGAAGATGGCGTGCGCTATACCTTTGATCGCGCCACGGCCCTAGCCCGGGAGGATGTGTTGTTTCTCACCTGGGAGCACCCCTTGGTGCAGCAAGCCATTGACCTGGTCAGCACCGATGTTCATGGCAATAGCACCATGATAGCGGTCAAACACCCAGACTTGCCCGCGGGCACCTTGCTCGTGGAGACCCTCTATATCGCCGACTGCGTCGCGCCAACGGGCCTGATGGTAGACCGGTACCTGCCTCCAACGGTCATACGCTTATTGATGCAACCAGGACTGACTGATATCAGTGAGCATATGCCCTGGAACGATTTCGACGAGACCAAGCTGGATGTGCCGAAAGCGGCCCTTGGCGGTATTGTTGAGTCTCAACGCGGGGGCATCAAGAAGATGCTCGAGGCGGCGCGTGACCTCGCCAGTCATCAGTTGCTGAACTTAACCGGCAAAGCAACAGACCAAGCGAGTAAAGCATTAGATCTTGAGATAGACAGACTGACAGCGCTACAACGCATCAACGACACGGTGCGGCCAGGCGAGGTGACACACTTGAAAGAGACACGCACCCAGTTGTTGTTAGCGATCGAGCGTGCTGATATTCGTCTCGACGGCATTCGGATTATCGTCGCTGCCTGACAGCAGCCCCGCCTCCTGAAGACCGATGAGCAGAGCGACCATCACGACCATGATCACTGCCGTCACGCGGCGCATAAGTACGCAGAAGCGACACACCGTTCGAGCCTGCCGTCGGTAGCCAGCCGCACCAGGCTGGCGTCGATCTGATCGAGCGGAAGTACCTGCGCCCTGATGCGATGCCTTAGGTTGGAGCTTGCATATCAAGGATCTCAAGCTCCTGCGTTGTCGCCTCGCGAGCTTCCTTAATGGTCAGCTCAAACTTAAAAGTCACGCCTGCCAGCGGATGATTACCATCCACGACAACACCATCGTCAACCACTTCAACCACTCTGACAACAGCAGCCTGATCACCAGACCCGACCTGAAAGATCATGCCCGGCTCGACCGTCTCAACGTTGGCATTGATCGTCTCGCGGGAGACCGTTCGAATCAGGGATCGCTGCGGTAAGCCATAAGCCTGGTCTGGCTCGATCGTTACCTTAATCTCATCGCCAGTCTCCTGACCAACAACGGCTGCTTCTAGGCCCGGCATCATAGATCCATCGCCCTCGATAAAGGCCAGACTTGTGCCATCCTCAGAGGTATCAACCACCTCGTTTTCGGCGTTCAACAGCCGGTAGTCTACTCGGTAAAACCTGCGCATATACGGGTACTCCTGTTTTGGCAGCGCCCAGTATAGACCATTCATCTACCTGTCAATAAGGCTTCCCAATGATCTTGCTGTTGCGACCACGCCAGGTCAGTCACCGACGGGGCTACAGGCAAGGCCTGCTCAGCCAACTGGCGCCCTAGCGTCTCGAGCATCAACAAGGCCTGCTGACTATTGTCGTAACGCCAACAGGCTGGAATAAAATCTTGATAAGCTAGCGCATCCGGCACCACCGGAAGGCAACCAACAGCAACCGCTTCAAGTACAGCTATGCCCTGGAACTCATGAATCGCCGTAGATAACACCACGTGACTGCGCCCCAGCAATGCCAAATAATGTGCGCGCGTTGGTATAAATCCGCAGACCCCCAGCCGCCCTGCTAACTCAAGCATCTCTTTAACCTGTTGAAGCGCTGGTGGCACGGACCGAAAAGACTGGCCGATAAGATGAAACTCAAAGTCAAGATCGCTCGCCAGCATGGCGGTCACTAGCATCTGTAACGCATCGACACCCTTGTCATACTCCCAGCGATGGTTCCAGACGATAGCCAGCCGCGAATTGTCGATCGATCGCTGGGGTATCACATCAAAGCAGTCTGCATACAGGGGCACAGGTTGCAGCGTTGACAACTGACGGAGTTTCTCGACGATGCCGACAGGCACCTCATCGGGCAAGCGGGCTAGCAGCGTCTCAACACCCGTCAGAAAAGATGATCGATTGAAGGCTGAATTGAAAATCAGCTGATCTGCGCCAAGAGCCGCATAAAGACTGGTGATTTGCCGTTCCACGCGATGATTAGGGTCACCCACAGCGGGATAGGCAAACTGGTTTTCATGAAAGTATAAGAGCCGTCGACAAGCCGCCAGTTCGGGCCGCATACCGACCAGCGCAGATAGGTCGGTCATCGAGGTCGCCAGTATCAGATCCCAGGGGCCCGTCAGTCGCACATCAAACGCCAGGCTCAGGCTGTTGCCCCGGAAACGCCAGCTAAAGTAGCGTGCTGGTAACGTCACCACCGTGAAATCATGACCAGAGCAATAATTAACCAACCCCTCATGCCAATAGCGATGGCTCATGGCATCGTAGGGCGATAACAAAAGTATTCTCATATAAAGCAAAAATGTCCCGATATCCCGCTTCATTGTGTAGAATGCGAGGCTGATATTCAGCAGCGAATGGATTTATTTATGGCAGCGATGGTCATTGTAGGCGCGGGTCAAGGTGCGGGACAAGCCGCAGCAAGTTTTCGTCAAGAAGGCTACGAAGGCGAGATCATTATTCTCGGTGATGAGCCCTTCCCCCCTTACCAACGACCACCGCTGTCGAAGCAGTATCTGTCTGGAGAACTGCCTCTGGAACGGGTTTTTGTACGTCCCGAAAAATTCTATACGGACCGCAATATTGACCTGCGTACCAACACCCGAGTCAGCGCGATTGACGCCCAAGCAAAAACCGTCACTACCGCCGCGGGGGAAGCAATTGCGTATGAAAAGTTACTCATCGCCACCGGCAGCCGGCCACGCAAGCTGAGCATTCCAGGCTCTGACCTTGCCGGTATTCATTACTTGCGCACGATTACGGATGTCGATGGGATCGCTGTCGCGATGAAAACGGCGAAGAAAGTCGTCATCGTTGGCGGTGGTTATATTGGTCTCGAGGTGGCATCGGTCGCCGTCACGGCCGGTCTTGATGTGACGGTGCTAGAAATGGAACAGCGTATACTGCAGCGGGTGACTACTCCCGGCATGAGCGAATACTACCACCAGCTGCATACTAGCCGTGGTCTGAAAATTCTGACTGAAACGGCTGTCAGCGGTTTTACCGGTGATGACCAGGTACGCCAAGTACTGTGTGGCGACGTTACCATCGACGCTGACCTAGTGATTGTGGGCATTGGCATCATCGCCAATACGGAACTTGCTAGCGATGCAGGTATCAGCTGCGAAAATGGCGTTACTGTTGATGGTCACTGTCAGACCTCTGCCGCTGATGTATACGCGATAGGTGATTGTACGAATCATCCAAACCCGATACTTGGTCGCCGCCTACGACTGGAGTCAGTACCTAACGCTCTCGAGCAGGCGCGTGTCGCTGTCGCCAACATGTGCGGCAAAGAAAAAGTATACTCATCTGTGCCCTGGTTCTGGTCAGATCAATATGAGCTAAAATTGCAGATGGTCGGCTTTTCTGCCGATGGTGACACCGAGGTGCTTCGCGGCGATAAGTCAGCCAACGAGTTTGCCGTGTTTTATCTGAAAGACGGCGCTGTGGTAGGCGTAGACGCTGTCAACAGTCCACGGGAATTTATGATCTGCAAACAGTTGTACGGCAAGCAGGTCGATGCTGCCCGCCTGGCTGATCCGGCAACCGATCTTAAGACATTAATGTAGGTGACCGCTAAGGCGTGTCACATGGCGTCATGGTTTAGAGCGTCTTAAGGCGCGAGAACTTCCCGTCAAATAAGGCATACAACATGTCAGTGCAGCCGATTCGTCAAAGCGATCCTTCAGACCACAAGGTAGATGCTACCAGCATTCTCCATGCCTACGACCAAATTTCGCCTTTCATTGTCGATACACCGGTCATTGCGTCTGCGACCTTCTCTGATATAGCCCGCTGTCAGGCTCTGTTTAAACTCGAGAACCTGCAGATGACGGGTTCATTCAAAGATCGTGGCGGCATCAATAAATTGCTGAGTTTGACGCCGCAAGAACGAAAGCGCGGTGTCATTGCCGCCAGCGCAGGCAATCATGCTCAGTCAGTAGCTTATCACTGCAAGCGCCTGGGTATATCTGCCAAAATCGTGATGCCCAAACCCAGTCCCCTGGTAAAAATTCGCGCGACCCAATACTGGGGCGCTGAGGTTATTTTGCAAGGCGAAACCTTTGATGATGCATTCAGCTATTCACAAGCGCTCGTCTCGCAAGAAAACCGCTTGTATCTGCACCCCTTTGACGACCCCTATGTGATTGAAGGCCAGGGTACAATGGGTATCGAAATACTCGCCCATGCCTTATGCCAGGACCTAGACGCGATACTCATCCCCGTTGGTGGTGGCGGGCTGATCGCGGGGCTGGCAACCTATATCAAGCAGACACGTCCAGAGATACAGATTATCGGGGTTGAGGAAAGTAGTTGCGACGCCATGGCGCAGTCCACGCATGAAGGGCATGTTGTTGAGGTGGCACGGCAACCTATCATCGCCGATGGTATTGCTGTGCGGAAAGTCTCACCGCGCAATTTGGCTAGCGTGATGAACTATGTGGATGACATGGTCTCGGTCACCAGCGATGAAATAGCGAACGCCATCATGCTGACGATGGAAATCGAGAAGATTGTTATCGAAGGCGCTGCCGCCGTTACCGTTGCTGCCTTGATGAATCATCGTCTACCTGGACTGCAAGGTGGCAATGGAAAGCACGGCAGTGGCAAAAAGGTGTTGTCGATTCTCAGTGGCGGCAACATCGACGTCAATCTGCTGTCACGGATTATTAACCGAGGTATGGCATTTGACGGGCGGGTCTTCGAATTTGAACTAGTCGTTACGGATAGGCCGGGTAGCCTAGAATCGATCCTCGGCATCTTTCGGGAATCAGGGGCGAATGTGGTTGAGGTTCACCATCATCGGTTTGCCGGCCATGCCCCCATTGGTCAGATTGCGGTGTCTGTCACCGTCGAAACCCGGAACCAGGCACATATTGATCTGCTGAAAGGTGTTATCGAGTCCCGTGGCTATCCTGCGCGCCTGCGCTGATCAAAACGTAAGACTCAACAGGCCTTCAGGGGGCGATAACCGTAAAACGTACATTTTGAAATTGAATCACATCCTTATCGCTTAACTGAACTTCCTGCACTTTCTCACCATTCACATAGGTGCCGTTGGACGACCCCAAATCAGTCAGCATCAGATCGCCATGGCGGACTTCGAATTCAGCATGCTTACGCGACAGTGACGGCTCTAGTATCGATATATCGCAATCCAGCGCCCGCCCTACTTCCATTAAACCACTGAGAGGGATGATCTGACCTTTTTCGATACCAGAGCCTGCCTTTAAACACCAACCACCACCGGCTTCGAGCAACGCAGAACCCGACAGAACAAGGGTTTTGCCGGCGTCTGACTCGGCACTGATGATGTCGAGTTCGACCCCGCCGACCGACACAACATCACCCGGTCGCAGTGTTGTCGGTATCGATATCCGTTCACCATTCACAAAGGTTCCCGATGGCGTGTTAACATCAGTGATTGTGACGGTATCGCCGTCGACCCGAAGATCCGCGTGAAAGCCATTCACCCCGTCTACGTCGATGACAATATCATTCACATCGCCACGACCAATGGTTCGCCCCGGCGCCATGATTAACAAGGGCTCTGCATGCCCATCCTTGAACTGGATTTTTACCATCTGGAGCCTTCTTTCTAATGTATTTCAAAGAGTTAGTAGGTTCTTTTCAGGAAGACTAAACGGAACCGTTGCAATTGTACACCTCCGCCGCGGACCAGCACTGGAATATCATGACCAAATCAAGACTTTATTTCGTTTCAAGATTACGTCAAAGTAAACAGCCGGTTTGCTAATGAATGTATCTTATGGCGTCACTACCCGACCAGAACAAACTCAAACGTTTATGGCTTGAATGGCGCACGCTCATTGTTGTTCTGCTTGTCATGGTTTTGTTCCGATCCGCTATTGCCGACTGGAATCAGGTGCCATCGGGCTCTATGAAACCGACGATACTGGAAGGTGATCGAGTGGTCGTCAATAAACTCGCCTATGATCTCAAAGTCCCCTTCACAACCTGGCACGTGGCAGAGTGGGCCGATCCCCAGCCGGGCGAGATTGTGACTTTTTATTCCCCCGCAGACGAGAAACTACTGATCAAGCGCGTTATCGGCACACCGGGCGACGTGGTGAGCATGCGAAACAACCAGCTGTATATCAATAATGAACCCGCGCAGTATAGCCAACTTGACGAAGCGATCATTGATCAACTGGACAGTTGGCAGCAACGCGATCATGCATTTTTTTATGAGCAGATAAACGATGTTGCACACGCGGTCATGTTGCGCCCAGCACCTGCTAACGACTACAACAGCTTTGGTCCTATGGAGATACCCGCGGATCAGTACCTGATGCTCGGCGACAACCGTGATAATAGTCGCGACTCGCGCCGTATCGGCCTCGTTGATCGCGACCGCATTACAGGCCGTGCTCACACGGTGGCGTTCTCTGTCGACTTTAACTCGTCGTTCTTGCCTCGACCGCGTATTGACCGCTTTGTACGGCCGTTAGAATAGCCCCGCCGTTAGCATAGTCTGGCAGGCATCTCACATTTTATGGCTACCGATTCTGCGTAGCGTCAGTCTCAGCAGAGACAGGCACTCCGTCATCCGCGGCGGCCTCAACTCTATCAAGATCCTCAGCACTCTCAAGATCGATGGTGCCCAATAAACCCCCGCCTCGCCGCCGCCGTAACAGCCTTAGCACTACAGAGAAAACCAGCCCTAGAACGATCAGGCCAGCCACAAAGATCACTGACATGATCAGAAACACCCAGATGACATTGACGTCGACCTGAAAATAGCGAATCGCCACCCAGATGAATGCACAGGCAAAGAACAACCCCGAGAGGATGCGTATATACAAAGGATCTCTGAAAGCTTTCACGTTAAGTCCGTTAGGTATTTGTGCCTATCTTGCCCTACACTCGCCCGATACACACTTATTTATCATCAGGAGATGACACATGCCTTTGGACCCGACAGTAGCAGCGATCTTGCAGAGCATGGCAGAGATGGATCTTCCGCCGATGCACGAACTACCCCCTGCCGGCATGCGGGAGGCTTACCGCGCAATGAATGCCGGTAATACCCTTGCGGACGTCGCTGCAGTGCAAGATCTTGACGCCGATGGCGTCCCGGTGAGAGTTTACCGGCCGGTGCTGAATGAAGTACTACCCTGTTTGGTATTTTTTCATGGCGGTGGCTGGGTGATTGGCGACCTTGAAACGCATGATAACGTCTGCCGATATCTGGCCCTGCACACGCGTTGTGTTGTGGTGGCCGCGGACTATCGACTGGCGCCGGAACATCCTTTCCCAGCAGCCTTAGATGATTGCTACGTGGCAACCTGTTGGGTCGCAGCAAACGGGGAAAAGCTTGGCATCGATATCGACAAAATAGCCGTTGGCGGCGACAGCGCCGGTGGTAATCTCGCCGCGACAGTCTGTTTAAAGGCCCGCCAACTGGACGGACCGGTGCTCGTCCATCAACTTCTCGTATACCCAGTGACCGACACGGCACTGGATACCGTATCCTATGTCGAAAATGCCGAGGGCTACTCTCTAACACGCGATTTGATGCATGCCTTCTGGCAAAACTATATTGGTGACCAGCCTCGTAACAACCCCTTGATGGCTCCGCTGCATGCACAAGATCTTGCGGGCATGCCGTCGGCAACCGTGATCACGGCAGAGTTTGACCCTCTGCGGGATGAAGGGGAGGCCTTTGGAGAAAAACTAAAAGCGGCAGGCGTTACCACCACAATCAAGCGCTATGACGGCATGATTCATGGTTTCTTTCATATGCAGGATGCCCTGGAAGCAGGCCGCGCAGCGATGTTACTGGCTGCCACTGAACTCAAGACGGCGTTTCAATAGCCGTCTTGAGTTCAGCGATGACTACTTAATTTCCAGTAATTCGACCTCGAATATCAGCAAAGAATTCGGTGGAATGCCACGTGTACCACCTGGACCATACGCAAGGTCAGAGGGTATTGTAAAACGGGTCTTGCCGCCGACTTTCATGAGCTGCAGGCCCTCTGTCCAGCCAGGGATGACCTGATTAAGACCAAATTCGGCAGGTTTACCCCGAGCAATAGAGCTATCAAAGACCTGACCGTTCACCAGCCGGCCTTCGTAGTGCACCTTCACGGTATCATCTACTGAGGGTGCCATACCTGTGCCGGCCACCATCGTTTCATACTGTAAACCAGACTCTGTGGTCGCAACGCCCGTTTTGGCGCCGTTGGCGGCCAGAAAAGTAGCCGATTCTGTCGCTGCTTTGGCGGCGATGGAGTTTTGCGCAGCAAGACGCTCCCGCTGGGCCGTTTCTTGTTGTGCTTGAATGGCATTGAGCACGGCTTTCTGTTGCGCCTCGGTCATATCAGGAACCTTACCGGCGAGAGAATCCGCCATGCCCTGATTCAGGGTGGGCATATCCACATCGACGTTACCGCCTTCCTGCAGCATGTTGCCAAATGAGAATCCGAAGAAGTAGCTCAGGTCCTTGCGCAATGTATCTGGCTCTGTCTCTGCAGCAGGTGACGTGTCAGCGGCCTGGCCGTAGCTAGAATTTACTAAAAAAAACATTAGTAACGATTTGATAACAATGGATTTAATCATTTATGCCCTGCTTGTGAATCGAGATGTTGGTCAAGCGCACATTATGCCACAATTAATACCGAAATATAGTGCTGTCAATACCGGCCCATTGATCATTGATCATCCAGACGGCTTTCAACGACGTATCGTCTCACACTGACGCTGAACACCTTGATTGTAGGGCAGCTTCAACACTACACTGGCGCATTGAACCTTCTGCTCCACGGCATGGACTAACATAGCGATAGCGCCCGTTTTGTATGATCGCTGACACCACACGAACATGACGAAAAAATTTATGAATATAAATAGCCGTATGACCCGTCTCGCAAGCATCCCATTATTTTTGCTATCCTTGGCCTTCACTAGCCCGGTGAGTTATGCCGTTGTATCCACCAACACGCCGTCGACCAGCGATGAAATCAAACTGCTGGCGGCGATGCCCTCTCATACAGAAACGACCCGCAATATCGTTGATGCCCTCGCCAGTCGTCATTACGTCAGTACCGTGCTCGATGACGCGCTGTCTGCTGATATCTTTAAGAGTTATCTTGAGGACCTGGACCCCAGCAAGAGTTATTTCTTGGCCAGTGATATCGCGGAATTTGAAGCACTGCGACTACAACTGGACGATGCTCTACGACAGGGCAATGTGGCACCCGCCTTCCTGATTTTTAATCGCTACCACACCCGGGTGGTAGATCGTTTTGAAAAGATCATCACCCTACTCGAAGGTGGAATAGACACCTTCGACTTCACATTGCAAGAATCCATGCAGCTCGAACGCAAGCAAGAGCCTTGGGCGTTAAGCGATGTTGAGCTTGATGAAATCTGGCGGCAGCGTATCAAGTACACGGTATTGAACCTGAAGCTGACGGACAAAGAAGCCACTGAAATCCAGGACCTGCTGGTCAAACGCTACAAGAGCCGATTGTCACGGACTTTGCAAACCAATAGCGAAGATGTTTATCAGCTGTACATGAATGCCTTCACACGCACCTATGATCCTCACACGTCTTATTTTTCACCTCGAACGTCAGAGAACTTCAACATCAATATGAGCCTCTCACTGGAAGGCATCGGCGCAGTGTTGCAACGACAGGATGAGTTCACCAAAGTCGTTAGCCTAGTGCCGGCCGGACCCGCCGATAAATCTGCGCAAATATATCCTGATGACAAAATCGTCGCTGTGGGTCAAGGCGCCGAAGGCGAGATGGTTGACGTGATCGGCTGGCGGCTTGATGAAGTGGTACAGCTAATCCGCGGTAAAAAAGACACGATGGTGAGACTGGATGTCATCCCAGCGAACGCTAAAGACAGCACCTCCAAGGTTGTGCAGATCGTGCGAAATACCGTCAAGCTTGAAGAGCAGTCGGCCCAAGCCGAGGTGATTGAAGTCGAGCAGTATGGTGCTAAGCATAAGATCGGTGTCATCGACATACCCACATTCTACATCGACTTTCAGGCCCTGCAGGATGGCAATAAGGACTTCAAGAGTACAACCCGTGACGTTAAGAATCTTATCGCGGAGTTATTGGAGCAAGGCGTTGAAGGCGTCGTCATCGATCTACGAGATAATGGCGGTGGCTCCTTGCAAGAAGCCAGAACCTTAACAGGCCTGTTTATTGACCGTGGCCCCACCGTCCAGGTCCGCAATAGCGGCAATCGTGTGGATATTTTGAATGATCGGGATATTCGCACGATTTATGACGGCCCTCTGGCGGTGCTCGTCAATCGCCTGAGCGCATCGGCCTCAGAGATCTTCGCTGGTGCTATCCAAGATTATGATCGTGGTGTGATCATTGGCAACCAGACCTTCGGTAAGGGGACGGTACAGACCTTGTTGCCGCTCAACCAGGGCCAACTAAAACTGACAGCGGCGAAGTTCTACCGCATCAGCGGCGAGAGCACCCAACACAAAGGCATTATGCCGGATATCGACTTTCCCCTCGACTATGACCCTGAGTCCATCGGCGAGAGTACGCTTGAACACCCACTGCCTTGGGACAAAATTCGCGCCACCAGTTATCGACCAAAAAGTAATGTGTCACAGATGACAACGGCCCTTGTTAGCCTTCACAATCAGCGGGTTGATTTGGATCCTGACTTTATTTATATGCGTGATGCGGCCGCGTATCGGCAGGTGCGTAGCCAGAAAACTAACATCACCCTGAATGAAGCTCAGCGACGCCTCGAGAAAACAGAATCAGACGCGTTCTGGCTTGGACTTGAGAATGCTAAGCGTGAGCGCAAGGGTGAGCCTCTGATTGCCAGCCTAGAGGAGCTCAACCCCAACAGAGAAGCCGCCGAGGTCACTGCGCCTCTCACACCGGTGTCAGACCCGTCTGCGGTAGGCAGCAGCGAAGTCCTTGAGGGCAATCCAATTCAGGGTAATGCAACGTTATTAGATGCCGGCAGCGAGGGTGAAAGCACTGCAGACGCGGCACCTGAAAAGGATGAGGATGCGCCTGATGCTCAACTGGTAGAAAGCGGTAATATCTTGCTGGACATGATTTCTCTGGCGAAGCGTACCGCCGCAGAAAAACGTTTACGACAGCCTATTTAGAGCAGCCTGTTTAGCGCAGTCTATTCTGCGCTCATAGGCGCGTCTTACACGAACGCTGCAAGACACTTATAAAAACGTCGCAATCTCTGCCAGGGCCTTTTTACCGATATCGGGTACTTCGGTCCCTGGCGATGGATAACCCACCACCAACAGCAGAAATGGCCGCTCGGACTTAGGTCGCTCCAATATTTTGTTAAGAAAACCCATAGGACTTGGTGTATGGGTGAGGCACGCAAGACCCACATGGTGCAGCGCTGTGATGAGCATGCCCGTCGCAATACCCACCGATTCAGTGGCATAGTAATGCTTAACGCGCTGCTCCCCCTCCTCTGATTCGCCATAACGTTGTTGAAATATGGCGATGAGGTAGGGGGCTGTTTCCAAGAACGGCTTATCCGCATCTGTTCCCAGCGGTGCCAAAGCCGCAAGCCATTCTTCAGGCGCTTTCACCGCGTAAAACGCCCGCTCCTCAGCCTCGGCGGCCAGACGAATCTGGGTCTTGATTTCGGCCTTGCTAACCACAACAAAATGCCAGGGCTGCAGATTGGCGCCGCTGACTGACGTGCCAGCCGCGCGCAGACAGTTCTCGATAATCTGCAACGGTACCGCTTCGGGAGAAAAAGCCCTGACACTACGACGCTGGCGCACTTCGTCATACCAGGCACGACTGCGCTCAAGCATGTCAGGCTCGGGATAGCGGGTAAAATTTAGTGGACTGAAACCAGATTGCTTATTCACTGTGACACTGCTCCGTTGATTGCGTAGCCTATTCTAACGACGGTCTGGCGACAGCCGCAAGCCACACTGCAGCAGGCACTTCATAGGTGATTTAATGCGGCCCCAGGCTGGCTCAGCACCTGCTGCCCCTCTGGTAGCCGGCTTCCGCGGATAACGTCATCCACATAGCTCAACATCAACAACATGTTAACCCGCCCTAAACTCCCCACCAATCGTCCAACCTTCGCAAGTCAGGCAGAGCGCCGTCCAAGACCACGTCTGTGAGGATAGAGTCAATAGAGCTCAATTTCAGCGTCGTGACGAAGCCAATCAGAAGCAACAATGTCAGCCCACAGAGCATGATAAATCACGTCGGGTCACTATCCAGGACTGATTAACAAACGTTTAGCTAAAAACAAATATCTGCGATTTGGTGATAAAGCTCGACGAAATGAACGGTCAAGCCCTTCTTCAAGTAGTCCGGCATCAACTCATAGTCTCGTGCATTAGCTTGCGGCAAAATAAGCTCCTTGAGCCCCGCTCGCCTAGCAGCAATGACTTTCTCGCGAATCCCGCCGACGGGCAGCACACGCCCCGTCAGTGTTAACTCACCCGTCATGGCGATATTTCGTTTGACCTGCTTGTTACGCGCCAGCGACAGCAGCGCCGTGGCCATGGTGACACCCGCACTGGGACCATCCTTCGGTGTTGCCCCCTCAGGAACGTGCAAGTGCACCTGGGTATCATCAAAGAAATCCTTGTGTCCCTTGAGCTCTTCCAGATGAGAGACAACATGACTGTAGGCGATCTGAGCAGACTCCTGCATGACATCACCGAGTTGCCCGGTTAATTTCAGCCCACGCTGTCGGGAGTGAATCACAGCGGCCTCGACAGCCAAGGTCGTGCCGCCCATAGCCGTCCATGCAAGACCATTGATGACCCCGAGACCCCGCTGGGGAACCTGAGCATGAAATATAGGCGAGCCCAGGTAGTGCACAACATCTTTAGCGATTATGCGGCGCCTCGTGTGCCTCTTACCCGCGCTCTTGTTATCGACGTCGTCATCCAGCAACTCGACGATGGCCTTACGAACGATGCGACCGAGTTGTTTTTCGAGGCCCCGTACCCCGGCCTCCCGGGCATAGCCATCGATCACCTGGCGCAGTGCTGCATCGGATATCGTCAGTTGGCTGGCTGTCAATCCTGCACGCGCGAGCTGCTTTTTCCACAAGTGGTGCTTGGCAATCTGTACCTTCTCCTCGGTCAGATAGCCGGCAAGACGCAGGACTTCCATTCGATCCAGCAGTGGTGCGGGAATAGAATCCAACTGGTTCGCGGTGCAGATAAACAGCACCTTGGACAAATCAATCCGCACATCCAAAAAGTGATCGAGGAACTCACTGTTTTGCTCGGGGTCCAGAACTTCCAGCAAGGCTGATGCAGGGTCACCCTGGAATGAGGCGCCAATTTTGTCGATCTCGTCAAGCATGATGACGGGGTTCGCGACCTTTACCTCTTTCAAAGATTGAATCAGCTTCCCAGGCATCGCACCAATGTAGGTGCGCCGGTGACCCTTAATTTCTGCTTCGTCGCGCATGCCACCAAGACTGAAGCGATAAAATTCTCGCCCCAGCGCCCGGGCGACGGATTTGCCTATCGATGTCTTACCGACACCAGGAGGCCCGACGAGCAACAGGATAGATCCCTTGATCTCACCCTTGTAGGCTCCCATGGCAAGGAACTCGATGATGCGTTGTTTAATATCCTCAAGCCCATCATGGTCGGCATCGAGCATGATCCTCGCCGCCTGCAGGTTAAGCTGGTCGGTACTCGTCACGCCCCATGGCACGCTCGTTAACCAATCAAGGTAATTACGGGTTACGCCGTACTCCGCTGATGCCGAATCCAGTATCTGAAGCTTTTCTAGTTCTTCATTTGCCCGTGTCTGGATATGTTCGGGTACGTCCAGTTTCTGCAGACGTGCGACAAAATGCTCCGCATCTGCCTGACGATCATCCTTGGCAATACCCAACTCTTGCTGGATGATTTTGAGTTGCTCGCGCAGAAAAAATGTCTTCTGCTGGTCGCTCACTTGCTGCTGTACCTGGGCCGTGATCTTGGCTTGCAAGCGCGCCACATCGAGCTCCTTACGGATCAATAGCAGCACCTTCTCCATCCGTTCCAACAGTGGCAGCGTTTCCAGGATGTCCTGCATCTCAGCAGGCGTCGCAGACGTAATGGCCGCCGCAAAATCGGCCAGTGGACCGGGCTCATTCGTCGTGAAATAGTTAAGGTATTGCTTGAGCTCCTCGTTGTACAGAGGGTTTAGGGTCATCAGTTCTTTGATAATATCGATAAGCGCCATAGCATAAGCGCGCAGCTGACTGTCGTCGTCACCAGCAGGAGCCGCCAAATATTCGACTTTAACGATGAAAGGCGGTGACTTACGCAGCCACTCAGTAATCCGAAAGCGGCGCAATCCCTGAGCAATAAACTGCAGCTTACCCTGGCCTTCATGCAGACGATGAATGCGGGCGACGCAACCGATAGATGAGATGTCGCCGATTGTGGGTATCCCCTCCGCATCGGTCATGGGCGCATAACTCATGCCGATAAGTTTGTGAGCGGTATCAGCGACGCGCTTGATACCTTCACCCCAGGGATCGCTATCAACCACCACTGGCTGCACCAGTACGGGTAAATAAGGTCCGGACGTGAGCGGGATCAACTGCAGAGTATCCGGTAACACGTCGTCCGGGCGCACCAGAGACTGATCAGGAGACCCTGCATGGGGGATAAACTCGTTCGCGTCCGTCTTATCATCTTGCATCTTATGTTCGTGCATAGTGCCCCCTATTCGCTGTTTTCACGCTATTCATTACTCCAAGGGTTGGGTCGCACAGAGTCAATTCAAGAGCACACATCGGCTATATAAGGCTGACGTTGATGTCGATGCGCTAACGAAATGATGACGAATTCAGGCTAGAATCATTGACCCGGACACGCCACGGCCATACTCATGCCGAAGATTACTTGTATTGATGACTTGCACGCTTTGTACAAGCAGCGCGTGCCACAAATGTTCTATGACTATGTCGAGTCTGGTTCATGGACAGAATCTACTTTTCGAGATAATCAACAGGCCTTCGAGAAAATCAAATTACGCCAACGGGTATTGGTAAACATCGCGGAGCGGAGCCTGGCCTGCCATATGATGGGGCAGCCCGTGAGCATGCCCGTGGCACTAGCCCCCACTGGCCTGACGGGCATGCAGCATGCTGACGGAGAAATCCTTGCCGCCCGCGCCGCTGAGAAATTTGGCGTGCCCTTTTGTTTATCGACGATGAGTATCTGCTCTATCGAAGACGTCGCTGCTAGCGTGTCCAAGCCATTCTGGTTTCAACTTTATATGATGCGCGACCGCGACTATATCGCGCGCCTGATTCAGCGCGCCCGGGCCGCGGAATGTTCGGCGCTGGTACTGACCGTTGACCTGCAGATCATGGGACGCAGGCACAAGGATATTAAGAACGGCTTGTCGACGCCTCCTAAGCCAACCTTCAAAAATATAATCAATATGGCCACCAAACCTCGTTGGGCAATGGGCATGCTACGCACACCCCGGCGCAGTTTTGGCAATGTCGTCGGGCATGTCTCGGGGATCGACAACATGGACAGCTTGAGCGCCTGGTCAGCCAATCAATTGGATCCGACTCTGACTTGGGATGACGTGAAGTGGGTGAAAGATCTCTGGGGCGGCCCACTGATACTCAAAGGCATTATGGACCCTGAAGATGCGCGGCTTGCCGTTGCCAGCGGCGCTGACGCACTGATCGTATCCAACCACGGGGGTCGCCAACTTGACGGCGCGCCCGCCAGCATTGATGCCCTACCTGCCGTTATCGCTGCCGTTGGCAAGGATATCGATATATGGATGGATGGCGGCATTCGTAGCGGCCAAGATGTCTTCAAGGCCATGGCGCTGGGTGCAAAGGGCACCCTGATCGGCCGGGCTTTTCTCTACGGTTTGGGCGCGCTGGGCGAGGCCGGTGTGACCGAGTGCTTGCAGATTATTTACAATGAGCTTGATCTGACTATGGCATTTTGCGGCTTGGATGATATCAACAACGTTGACCACAGGGTGCTCTGGCGCTCTAGCCCAGAGGTGCGCGCTAAATGAAGACGGCACCCATACCGGTCATCAGCCGGACAAGATTGACACAGCTGGTGGGTGCGCTCGGTTTGATCTTGCTGCTGGCATTAACCTGGTTACCTCACTTCGACGAGGCCGCTGATGACTACTTAGGTCATGCGCTGGCAGACAACCTGGTGATCTATGCCAGTGCTCGTACCATTAATGCGGTGATCTCGGTGATCCAATCCATAGAGGTCAGCCTGAGCATGGGCGCCGGCCTAGCACTGCACCCAGGTGAGGCTCTGGACCCACTGAATGATCTTATTGAACGCTTCTCCGGGTTTGTTCTTTATGGTCTCGCGGCGCTGGGCCTGCAACAAGTGGTGTTGATCGCCAGTTCAAGCCTGCTGGCTAAAGTGGTGACATCCATTGCCGTGCTGGGGCTTGCCGTGTGTGTGCTGGTGGGCCAACACGTCAGCTCGACCTTCAAACGTCTGATATGCCTGTTGCTACTGGTCCGTTTCGCCTTGCTCATTGAAGTGGGTATTAGTTGGGGGCTAGACCAACTTTATTTCAACCAACAACAAACTCAGGCTTTATCGAGTCTCGACCTGGCCCGAGATCGACTTCAGGGCGTGCGCGCTGGCTACATGCGTGGGATCCAGGAGCAAGGTTTTTTTGGCGGCGCCAAAGAGACACTAAGGGCCATCATGGGTACGGATGAGGAGCAAGGCATCACCGATCTTGCCGCCGGAGCTATTATTCAGCTGATCGTGATCATGTTGATCAAGAGCCTGCTACTTCCGCTAGGGTTTGTTTGGTTGTTGTGGAAACTGATCTGGCACGACGCATTTCAACCTGGGCGCTAGCCCCCTGCACGCTTGTGCTTCTCGATAAGGTCAAAGGCGTTCTGAATTTCCTTGAACTTCTCTTCCGCCACGAGTGCCAGCTCCGGTGACATGCCATTGGCTTGAACCCGGTCCGGGTGATACTCCATGGCCAGTTTGCGATATTTGGTTTTAATGGATTTCAGGTCATCGTCTGGCTGACTGCCAAGAATCTCAAAGCAACGTCCCAAGTCCTGACTGTTGCCAGTAAATCGCCCCTTGAGTTGCTGGTATCGATCTTCAAGCTGGAAGATACGGACAGCCTCAATCAAGAGCTTTTCTTCTGTTGGATGTATCTGCCCATCAGCAAATGCCACCAGTAACAACAGATCGATTAATGACTCCTTCACTGCCTTGACGGCACCAAATTCCTGCTGAAACTGCAGGGCAAAACTCTCAAAGGTGGTGTCAGAGTCTTTCGCTGTGTTAAAAATTTCTATCGCCAGCTTACGCGCCGGGGCATTGAGGCGAAGATTTTCACGCATGACCCGATCGATCACGTCGACCTCGGCCTGAGACACATAGCCGTCTGCCTTGGCGAGCTTGCCGAGCATGGAAAACACGGCCGCAAAATAGATACTTTGCTTATTTTCTATCGCGCTCAGAAAGCCGCCAGAACCTTTACTGGCGTCGAACTGATGACCCAGAACCGCACCCATAACGCCGCCAAGCGGCCCACCAATAACGAAGCCAATACCCCCGCCTAGAATTTTTCCCAACCAACTCATAGGGCGTCACCGCCCATCAAATCGAGAAGCTCTTGAGTCTTGGCTTGCATCAAAGCGGTGTCTGCCCTGGACTCAACATTCAACCGTACCACGGGTTCAGTATTGGACATGCGTAGGTTAAATCGCCAATCGGCAAACTCCATGCTCAGACCGTCCACGTGATCGACGAGCACGGCATGCTCGGCGTAGCCAGCCTCAATGCCCCGCAGCAACGCCGCTGGATCAGTGATTCGTCGGTTGATCTCACCGCTGGCCGGAAATGCCTGCATGCGTTCATCGACCATCTCAGCCAACGTTTTGCCGCGGGCGCACATCAGACCGATAACCAGTAACCAAGGCACCATGCCGCTGTCACAATAGGCAAAATCACGGAAATAATGATGCGCACTCATTTCACCGCCATAGACGGCATCTTCCAGACGCATGCGTTCCTTGATAAATGCGTGCCCGGTCTTGCTGAGTATGGCCTGACCGCCGCCACGCTCGACAATATCGATGGTGTTCCATGTTAGACGTGGGTCGTGCACAATTTTGCTACCGGGTTGCTGCTGCAAAAATGCCTCAGCCAACAGTCCGACAATATAATAACCCTCAATAAATCGGCCATCGGCATCAAAGAAGAAACAACGATCAAAGTCCCCATCCCAAGCGATGCCTAGGTCAGCCTGATTGGCCACAATGGCATCGACTGTCGGCTTGCGGTTTTCCTCAAGTAACGGGTTCGGCACACCGTTGGGGAAATGCCCGTCGGCCTCGTGCTGAACCTTGATAAAAGTGACCGGCAGTGAGTCTTCCAGCAAATCGACTACGGCCCCTGCGCCACCATTGCCAGCATTAACGACAATTTTGAGCGGCGACAGGGTTTTGTTATCCACATACCCCAACAGCTTGGCAATATACGCCGGCCGATGATCCAGATCTTGTAACAACCCGACGTTGGCTATGGGCGCAAACTCATTGGCCTCGGCCAACCGCTGAATGTCAAACAGGCCAGTATCGCCGCTGATGGGCTTTGATTGCTCACGTACCAATTTCATCCCGTTGTAGTCTTTCGGGTTGTGACTGGCAGTCACGACAATGCCACCATCCATAGCAAACTCAGAGGTCGCAAAATAGATTTCTTCGGTGCCGCATTCGCCGATGTGAAAAACATCGACGCCGCTGTCTCGCAGACCCTGTACCAACGCGCCACAGATAGCCGGGCTGGAAAGTCGAATATCATGGCCGACAACCACTTTTTGAGGTTGCAGGTAAGCGGCGTAAGCCCGCCCTACCCGATAGGCAATATCCTCATTGAGCTGGTCGGGAACACGACCGCGTAAATCATAGGCTTTGAAACATTCAAATTTATCGGTCAAGACGCTATTCGCTCACTGGCAAAAACGCGATTCTAGCATCTTCAACAGGTGCTCTCCCACTGCTAAACCCCGCCTAGCTAAATTCGGAAAGCCTTGAGATTCGCCCCAATCTCAATATCTGTACGCAAAGTGACCAACTCTCGGCAGCGCAGCGCCTGTGCCGCCTGTGCCTGCACCCTTGCAACGACAGCGTCCGCGGCATCAGCCACAAGAATGGCATCTAATGAACCATGGGTTTTAAGTAACGTGACGGCGGTTTTTTTACCGACCCGGAGTACGCCCTTGATGTTATTCGTGGGATCTCCCGCCATTGCCCAGTAATCTCGCAGTTGATCTACGCGCAGATCGAACTTGGTGATGGCATCGGCAGCCGTCACCGCATGCTGGTCAAAGTGGTTATAGACATTGATGCCCGGCGTCGGCCCACCGTTATCTGTTGCCGTCGAGCTTGATATGGCAGGTGATAACAGAGGTAGAAAGCCTTTGTCCGTTGACAAAATAGTGACCTGACCACCACTCGCGGCAATGCCCACCGCCAGCGTAGCAATCACATCATCGGCTTCGAAGTGCGGCACCAGCAATGAGCGCGCGCCAAGCTCTGCGAAGACCCGACTAAATTCATCCAGATTCGCCATCAGCGCTGCCGGTGGCGGCGCCCTATCACCCTTGTACGATGGCTCGAGTTGGTGCCGCCATGTGATCTCGTGGCTGTCCAGGATGGAAATCGCATGGGTTGGGCGATGCGTAGCCAACGCTCGGGCCAAAGAACGGCGGGATGACTCAATGACGGCTTGAATATCGCGCTCGGCATCCGGATTCGCCGCATGGATACGCCGAATCAAGTTAAACGTGTCGATCAGCAACGTATGCGTCGTTCCATGTTTTATGGAGGGCAGTATGGTGGGTGGTGTGGAAGGCGGCGTCGAAGGCATGAGCCCAGCATAGCATGCGATAAGCACCACACAACTGCTATGATCCCTACATGCCTTGGATTGATTCACTGACAAAGATTGAGGCGAGACGCCTCTTCCTGCAACGCCAAGGCCTGCTTCCCAAGGCGTCTTTTGGTCGCGGCCCCGCGGGGGTTCAGCAGGCCATTGAGCAGCTGGGCTATGTTCAAATAGATACCCTATCGGTCGTCGATCGCGCCCATCATCATGCCTTGCAAGCGCGCGTTCCTCATTACCAGCCAGCCATGCTCGATAAGCTCCAGTCCCGAGATCGGACCATCTTCGAATACTGGTCTCATGCGGCTGCCTATCTGCCCATCAAGCACTATCGCTATTACCTGCCATTGATGCAGGGGTATGCGCGCCACCGAAAGTACGACAAGGTGATGGCAAAGCACATTCTTGCGCGAATTCGCGCCGACGGGCCGTTACAGGCAAGGGATTTTGAGGCGCCGGCTGGCAAACAAACATCGGGCTGGTGGGATTGGAAGCCAGCCAAGCATGCACTCGAGCACTTATTCTTGAGCGGCGAGTTGATGATCAGCGAGCGTCGCGGCTTTCAAAAAGTCTATGACCTGACAGAGCGCGTGCTGCCCAGCGACATTGACACTCGAACACCGGATGTTGCCTCCTGGACGCGATTTCATCTACTCAATGCCGTGCAGGCATTGGGCGTGGGTAGCTTGCGCGATCTTACTTATGCCCGCAGTACGGTTCGGCGCTTTGCTGGCGCTGAATTTACGCCGAATTATGCCGAGGGCCTGCAATCATTGCTGGAGGCAGGCGAGTTGGTGCAGGTCAATGTCGATGACCTCAGTTGTGTCACCACGCCTGGCGCCCTCCTCGCATTACCAAAACGTATCAGTCGCTCGCGCGTGCGTTTGTTGTCACCCTTCGACAACCTGGTCATCAACCGCAAGCGCACCCTGTTTTTATTTGGCTTCGATTACCAACTAGAATGTTATGTGCCAGAACCCAAGCGTCGCTTCGGCTATTTCTGCCTGCCGCTACTCTGGGGTGACGCGCTGATTGGCCGACTCGATTGTAAAGTGGTCCGTAAAACCCACTGTCTGCAGCTGCGTCACCTGCAAATCGAGCCTCACATCGCCCTAACAGAAACACTCATGGTCGCCCTAATTCAGGGCATTGAAGACTTTGCTGCCGCCCAGGCCAGCCAAACCATCACCATAACCCGAGTGAGTCCACAAGAATTGCAGCAGCGCCTACCTGGCCACTGGCAACGAGTACCTGTCACCAGAGTCGACGCAACACCTGATGCAACTGACACAGCCGACTAAATCTGTTTGTCACGCCCTGCCCAGTAAGGATTACGCACGAGCCGGCGCTGAATTTTGCCCGATGGCAAACGGGGTAGATCATCCGTAAAGTCGATGGCTCTGGGGGCTTTGAATGCCGGTAGATAGTCCCGAACGAACGCGATGAGTTCAGCCACCATCTCGCTATCGCCCGTGTACTCGGGTTTGAGCATGACAACCGATCGCACCTGCTCGCCCCACTCCTCACTGGGAATACCGACGGTGCAGACATCTGCCACCGCGGGATGTTTGAGCAGTACATCATCGATTTCCTGAGGATAGATATTGACGCCACCAGAGATAATCGTCTCTGCGCTGCGACCGGTGAGGAATAAATAACCGTCCTCATCGAAGTAGCCCATATCGCCAAGCGTAAAATAGTCACCTAGATAGCTGCCGGCCGTTTTTGCCGCATCCTTGTAATACTCGAAGCGTATCTCCGGGGCCCTGAAATAAATCGTGCCCACCGTACCGCTGGCAACGCTTTGGCCACCGTCATCAAGAATCTTATTGTCAGCGTCCGCTGGTGCCTTGCCCACACTACCGGGTTTACCGAGCCACTCTGTGGGGTCAATAAAGAATCCACCACCACCTTCGGTCGCCGCATAGTACTCGTAGATCACGGGCCCCAACCAATCCATCATGGACTGCTTAACATGCACCGGACAGGGCGCGGCACCATGCAGCACGAACCGCAACTGGCTCGTGTCATAGCGCTGACGAGTTGCCTTCGGCAGCGCCAACAATCGGTGGAACATGGTTGCCACCATGTGCGTGTGAGTAATGTCGTGAGCGTCTATCAGGCGCAGGGTTTCTTCAGGATCCCATTTGTCCATCAAGACCGTACCCACTCCAGCCGCAAGCGGAGCGACAATATTGAAGGCCAGAGGCGCGGCATGGTAGGCCGGGCCGGTACACAAGGCGCGGTCTGTGTCGGCATTAAAGGCGGCGGCAGACATGACCATCGCGACCGTCTGCGCTGCGGCCTGACTCGCTTGGCCGGCCTGCGTGTCAGCGATCACCTCTGCGACTCGCTTGCGGTAAACGCCTTTAGGCCGGCCGGTTGTGCCAGAGGTATAAAGCATCTGACCGCCTATTACCGGATTGTCGATATTGGTTTCTGACTCAATCGACAACGCCCCAGCGTAGTCACCAAAACCCTGCAAGTCGCCACCAACCGACAATGCTACCTGCAATTGCTCACGGTTATCATTCAACGCATCAAGGGCCGGTTGGGTGCAGTGAATATCAGCAATAAACGCTTTGGCTTCACAATTGTTGACAATATAAGACGCGTTATCACCGGTCAGATGCCAGTTGATGGGCGTCACTCGAAAGCCCGCCCGCATACAGGCATAGTAGACCTCGATAAACTCAGGGCGGTTGACCAGCAACATAGCCACCCCATCATCCGGCTGCAACCCAGCATCACGCAGCACCCTGACGAGTTGATTCACCCTGGCATTGAGTTGGGCGAATGTTCTGTCCCCGTAGCTAGACATGACCGCTATCGTGTCGCCTCTTGTCTGGGCATGATAGGCCAGAGTCATGCCCGTCATCGCGGCGTCGGCGAGCGTTAATGTTGTCTCGTGATTCATACATACACCTTTTGCTTGCTTAATCGACCGCAGTTGCCTGCTACCAACGAGATTGCATGATCTCCGCCGCCGGCGCAACTCTGGGCCGTCAAAACCCTTCGTCTGCGGCTAGCCCGTCTTGAGCGCGGGCGTCATCAATGACATTTCAGTACTATTGACGGGGTCAGATCAATGAAATTACATTTAACAGTCATTCAACCAAAATATTCTTGGTCTACCACGATCGTTAGACTGTTTAATGCGACCCTGCATTAGGAGCACAACCATGACTGACGCTTACACCCTCGCTAAACAACACCTTGATACAGGCATCCAAGAGGCCGCCGACAATAACGTCGACCTTAACGCTTATGGCCAAGCCCTCGTCTGGAAACTCATTGAGCGCTACAAAGCCGAGGGCCGCAGCGTTAATGACATTGTTAGTGAAATTAAATACACCCTCGAAAATGTTGAGGATGACGGGACGTTTCACGTCTCACGAAACTAGTCTCAGCAAACTGGGCTCGCGCCGGCGATTTACCCAACACGACGACTCGGCCCTGTCGGTTCAATACACGCAGGGTCTTTGTGGCGTGCGTTATTCACATAGCTAGACACCGGCGTCACTCGCAACGGCACCCGCAGAGTGGGCGCCAATAAAGGCAGCAGGGATTGAGTTGTGGCAGTTGGCGCCAACCATGACTCAATCTCTTCGGCTGCCAGATGTACCGGAATACGACTGTGAATAGCCAACATCTCGGACGGCGCTGCGGCAGTCACAACCGTACAACTCTCGATGACCTGGTCGCCCTTCTGCCACCGGTCCCATAGACCCGCCAGGGCAAGACCCTGATCAGCATCAGCCTCGATATACAAAGGGGTTTTAACCCCATCTATTGTAAGCCACTCGTAGTAGCCTGAGATTGGCACGATACAACGCTGGGACTTGAAACAATCACGGTAGGCACGGCTGCTCAGCAAGGTCTCAGACTTGGCGTTAAACATACTGTAACGGGTGCTAGGTTCAGGCGCCCAGTGCGGAACCAGCCACCAACGCATGGGCGACAACGACCAATGCCCATCATGCCGCAACACGCCAACTTGCTCCGTGGGAGCCAAGTTGTAGTGGCTTTGCACAGCGACTGACGATGATTCGTCCCCGACCATGCCCATAATGAACTGCGTCAGGGGTTCACTGATCACATTAAACCGACCGCACATAGTGTTTCCTTTTGATTGACGGCGCTCTACATTGACGCCTCTTGAATATGACGCTAGCGTCTAGCGCGCAGACAACTCGTTGACCATCGTCATCTCCGCCTCGGTAAGGCGCCAAGCGATGGCAGCCGCATTCTGCTCGACCTGCGAGGCACTGGTAGCGCCGGCGATAACACTGGAAATATAGGGTTTTGATGCCAGCCAACTCATGGCCAACTCGAGCAGGGTATGGCCCCTGGCCTCTGCAAACGCACTAAGTTTGTCCACGATAGCAAAATTTTGTTCAGACAATGACGCCACCCCGCGTTCGCCCCAGGCAGCGAGTCGAGTACCTTGGGGCGGCGCTTCACCGCGCTTATATTTGCCCGTTAGCAGACCACTGGCGAGGGGAAAGTACGGTAGGATACCAATACCAAACTGCTGGGCAGCAGGGATCACATCCTTCTCAAGCCGGCGGTCAATCAGGCTGTAGTGGTTCTGCGCGGTGACAAACCGATGTAATTCATGATGTTTGGCAGTCCAGTCAGCATCAGCTAACTGCCAGCCAGAGAAGTTCGAGTGACCGATATAGCGCACTTTACCCGCGCGCACCAGATCATCCAGCGCACGCAGAGTCTCTTCAATAGGCGTCTCGTTGTCTGGTACATGCTGTTGGTACAAATCAATGTAATCGGTGCCTAACCGCTTCAAACTAGCATCCACGGCATTCAAAATATAGCGCCGCGAGGCACCCCGCTGCAGATCACCCTCGCCCATGGGATTGGCAAACTTACTAGCAATAACTATGCTGCTGCGATCTTTGCTCTTGATGGCCTGGCCCAGGTATTCCTCTGACAGACCGTTAGGGCCATAGATATCCGCGCTATCAAAAAAATTGACCCCGGTATCGATCGCAGCATCTACCACGGCGGCCGTAGCGAGCGCATCACAGCGCCGCCCGAAGTTATTGCAGCCAATACCCACCAGCGACACTTTAAGTCCCGTATTTGCTAATTTTCGATATTCCATGCAACGGCTCCTGTTTTTTGGCGATTGCCTTGGTGACTCAGAGAAACGCCTCGGTGAAGCTTGATTACTCAGCGCAGGGGTAAATTTCAGCCCACCTGTGTGTGCGACAAAATTATCAAGTTTTAGGGCGGGCAGATACTTGTAATAGCTGAATCGATCAGTTAATTTCCTCTTCTTGCTTCAAGGCGGTCAATAAACGTCGCGAATGCCAGTCGAAGCCCAGTTTTCTGGGCTTTTTTTTTTTGGAATTTGACCCGCCATGAGACATCTGCCAAATCTGAAAGGCCTCAGCGGTGAGGAAATCCTAGTGATCCTCGCCAAGGCTGCCGACATCAAAGCAGATCCGGGTCGTTATGACCGGATTTTGCACCGCAAGTCCATGGCCATGCTGTTTCAAAAGACCAGCACACGTACGCGCGTATCATTTGAAGTCGCCATGACTGAGCTGGGTGGCCACGCCATCTATATCGACTGGGCTACGTCAAACTTCGTGTTGTCTGGCATCGAGCATGAAACCGCCTATCTGTCACGCAATGTCAGCTGCATCATGGCCCGCCTATATGAGCATGGCGACGTGCAGAAGATTATGAGCGCCAGCTTGGTGCCTGTGATCAATGGTTGCGATGACCTTTACCATCCGTGCCAGGCTCTCACCGACGTACTTACCATGCAGGAACACTACGCCGGTGACATCCGCGACGCCCACTTCGTATACGTCGGCGTGCAGAATAATGTCAGCAACTCGCTGGTCATCATCTGCAACAAGCTTGGTATCCGCATGACCCTAGCAACCCCCGTCAGCACTGATAATGCTGAAACTGGCGATGCTGAGGTGATCGATATTCTGGCGCACTCCGACACAATAAACCATACGACGGATCCACACGACGCTGTCAAAGATGCGGACTTCGTTTATACGGACACGTGGATTGACATGCAGTATTTCAATAACCCAGATCACCAGCAAGCGAATGAAGCCAAGCTCAAGCTGATGATGCCTTATCAGTTGAACAGCGCCCTGTTAGAGGGCGTTAATTGTAAGATCATGCATGATATGCCGATCCACGATGGCTTTGAGATCTCTGCTGAGCTCACTCGCGATCCCCGAGCGATCATGTACGAACAGGCCGCCAATCGCCTGCACGCGCAGAAGGGCTTACTCTGGTGGTTGTATAAAGAAGCAGGCAATCTGAGCTAGATTGCCAAAGCTCAGTCTAGTGAACGTCTGACTAAGTTCGGGATGCCGCATCACCATTTCCGCTCTGACTGAAATGGCACTTACATAAGCCTAAAGCCACGACCAAAAACTCTGGAACAGTTTACGTTCGTTCTATTCAACTCTGCGACAGTTTACTTTCGCTCACTTCTCGCAGCACACCTATTTACACCGGCACAAACATAGATAACTGGAAACCAAGATACAAATTCACCTACTTAAGTAAACTGTCCCCGTTTTACCTCTGGTTACTATGTGAGTGCCACGCCGCTTTGGCTGCGTTGAATGACAGCGGTCGGCAGCAAATGATCTGCGAGCAACTCTACCCAGTGTACGACAGGGACGTCAGCGGCGGATTGTAGATGTAACTGACAGCCGATATTCGCGGTGGCAATAAGCTCTGGCTGTTGCGCCTGCAGACTCTCTAGCTTGCTCTCCAACAACTTGACAGAGATATCTGCTTGCAAAATTGAATAGGTACCCGCAGAGCCACAACATAAATGAGCGTCTTGGATCACGTTCAGTTCAAAGCCAGCGGCGGTGAGTATTTGTTCAACAACCCCTGTGATTTTTTGTCCGTGCTGCAGTGTACAAGGCGCGTGAAATGACACCCGGGCGGGTCGACAATGAAACGTGTAGTCGCGCAATAACTCACTGACATCCATTAATTTCGCGCTTATCAACGCCGCTTTCGGCCCATAAACAGGATCATCCTTCAACAACGCTGGATACTCCTTGAGCGTTACACCACAGCCACTGGCGGTAGAGACAATGGCATCTACCTGCGCCAGGCGAGGCTCTATCTGATCAATCAAACGCCGCATTCTCACCAGTGCCACATCATGCGCGGCCAGGTGATGGTCGAGAGAGCCGCAGCACGATTCTTCCTGAAGAAACTCTGTGGCCACCTGATGCGTGCCAAGTAGTTGCGCTAGGGCCTGGTTGACCTGGGGCGTCGCGGCTTTCTGTACACAACCCTGCAATACCAGCACGCGCCGCGATGGGGTATCAACGACACTGGCAGGATAGCGCTTGGCAGATAGTCTCGGTATGTGTCTCGCAAGAACGTGCGGCAACATCGGCCGAAACCATTGACCTAACTGTAACAAGGGGCCGAACAGGTAAGCATTGGGCACCACGACGCGCAGCAAACGCGTCATAACGCGCGTGGCCCATCGGGTGCCGACATCCTGCTCGGCAATCAGCCCCTTACCTATATCTAACAGTCGACCATAGCGGACTCCCGATGGGCAGGTTGTCTCACACGCTCTGCAGGTGAGGCAGCGATCAAGGTGGGTCACAGAATCCGGCGTAATCGCATTGTCTTCTAACAAATTCTTAATCAGGTAGATGCGTCCGCGAGGTCCGTCTAACTCATCACCCAGCAGTTGATAGGTGGGACATGTCGCCGTACAAAAGCCACAATGCACACAACTGCGCAGAATTTCATCGGCTTCCATAACATCTGCCCGCAAGGCCAGTTCAGGGTGAATATTGGTTTGCATCAGGGCTCCAGAATCAACCTAGTAGCGTGAGATCAGTAGCGCGTGGCTCATGCCTGCTGCGCTGCGCCGTGCCATGTCTAAAGGTCACGGTAAAGTCTTCCCGGATTGAAAACTCGGTCCGGGTCAAAGGTATCTTTCAATCGTTGGTGTATACCGGCGACGACAGGGGCCAGAGGGCTAAAACGTGGTATCGGCGCAGTCACTGGGGCTCGAAACAGCGTAGCATGGCCTGCCTTTAGGCGCGCACGGGGATCAAATTCCGGGTCGCACAACCAGCGTTGGCCACCGTTCCATTCCAGCACGTGTGTCTCGTCCAACAATTGAGTTGATGCGGGCAACACGGACACGCGCCATAAACACTTCGCGTGTTGTAAACACGCGATTTGATGGTCGCGTAGTTGGGTCCACACAGTGTCGTCGACCAGCTCGCCGCCGGCCTGTTGTCGGGCATCCGTGACGCCGATGTGGCTACCGGTAAAACGCAGATAACTGGTGCCGTCAAACCATGCAGATGCTGTGCAGGGCGCAGGGCTGTTGCTGACGGATAAGAACCTTGCTTGCGCCGCTCTAATCGACTCTTCATAAGCCAGGGTTAGACTCTGTTGTGGTACCGGTAGCACTTTAAAACTCACTTGCGTCAGTAATCCCAGCGTCCCAAGACTGCCCACCATAAGCCGAGAAACGTCGTAGCCCGCAACGTTTTTCATCACCTGGCCGCCAAACGTTAGCTGCTGCCCACGGCCTGTTAGCATACCGACTCCCAGCACCGAATCTCTGACAGCTCCTAGCGCCGCCCTGCCCGGCCCGGCAATGCCGGCAGCGATACAGCCGCCTAACGTCGCCTGGCCACCAAAGTCTGGCGGATCGCAGGGCCAGTATTGGTCAGCATCAGCCAAGGCTTGTCGAATTTCGTTCAGTGGCGTGCCCGCCCGTGCGGTCATCACCAACTCAGTGGGCGCATAATCAATAATGCCCGTGTACTCACGGCTATCGATCACCGTATCAACGTGGGTGGGCTCGCCGAAGAAGTTTTTACTGCCGCCGCCTCGGATACCCAGGCAAGTACTCTGGGCACGCGCTTGAGCAATGCGCGCCAGCCAGTCGGCGGTGACGTCATTGCCTTGCATCAAGGAATTGCCTTGCATCAAAAACGCTCCAAATCAGGAAATTTCTCTTCACCACGGTGCACGTGCATGGCGCCAAACTCAGCACAGCGTTGCAATGTCGGTACGGCCTTACCCGGGTTCAAAAGTCCCTGCGGATCAAACGCTGCCTTGACCCCGTGAAACAGGGTCAGTTCTGCGGCACTAAATTGTACGCACATCTCATTGATCTTCTCGACGCCAACACCATGCTCGCCGGTAATCGTGCCGCCATGATCGATACACAGGCGCAGGATGTCAGCGCCGAATGCCTCCGCTCGCGCCGTCTGGCCTGGTAGGTTGGCATCGTAAAGAATCAACGGATGTAAATTGCCATCGCCGGCATGAAAAACGTTAGCGACAGCCAAGCCATGATGCTCAGATAACCGTGTAATTTCTGCCAGCACCTTCGCCAGTTCACGCCGTGGAATTGTGCCATCCATGCAGTAATAGTCCGGAGCAAGCCGTCCAACAGCAGGAAAAGCAGTTTTACGGCCCAACCAGAGCAGGCGCCGCTCTTCAGCATTCTTCGCGCAGCGCACTTGCGTCGCACCGGCGTCCTGCAGCACTTGCGTCAGTTGTGCTTGCTGGGACTCGATCTCTGCCGCGGAACCATCCAGCTCGCAAATAAGAATCGCCGCCGCATCCAACGGATAGTTAGCATGCACAAAGGCCTCGGCGGCCGAGATCGCGAGCTTGTCCATCATCTCCAGACCCGCCGGCAATATCCCCCTGTTGATGATGTCGCCCACGGCATCGGCAGCTTGTCCAACCTCAGTAAATGCGGCCAGTAAGACAGCGACTTGCGCCGGTTGCGGCAATAGCTTCACCGTCACCTCAACAACGATCCCGAGCATACCTTCTGAACCGTGAAGCAAGGCCAGCAAGTCATAGCCAGGCGCATCGAACGCCTCGGCACCCAATTCGTAAAGCTCACCCAGCGGTGACACCAGTGTCAGAGCCCGGACATTGTGCACGGTCAGACCATATTTCAGACAATGCACACCGCCGGAATTTTCGGCGACATTGCCGCCAATCGTACACGCTATCTGCGACGATGGGTCGGGGGCATAAAATAGATCTAAATGCCTAACATAATCAGAGATAGCAAGATTCGTGACGCCAGGCTGAACCCGGGCAAGCATATTGTCGGTATCTACCGCCAAGACCTTGTTGAAACGTGCAAGGCTCAGCAATACGCCCTCAGCATGGGGCATGGCGCCGCCAGACAAGCCTGTGCCGGCACCTCGTGCCACGACAGGCACATGATGAGCATGGCATAACGCCATGATTTCCTGCACCTGCTCAATGGTTGCCGGTAGCAAAACCAGCCAGGGCAACTGCCTTTTGGCGGTCAGGCCATCGGTCTCGTACACCGTCATACGAGCCCTGTCGGCGACACTGTGACCCTCACAGATAGCCTCCAGGCGCGTCCGCAGCTGGTCTTTGCTCAGGTTCTCATCCAATTTTTTATCCAATGCCCATCCAACCCTGATTCAACGTGCTATTTAACCCCTTCCCCAAGTATTTGGGGCGACGTTTTCGCCAACGTGTTATACGACGCCTTACCCAACTTTCATTCTACTTTTCGTCAATATCACTGCGACTTTACCAAGACCATTCAAGACCTGCTCGGGAACAGATTATACGGGACAATTGCAGTATAATCGCAATTTTGGCACATCCTAGTAGCGCAACGCAGCGGAGCAAGCATGGCAATCAGTACAACGGAAGAGATTCTTGAGGATTTCCGACAGGGAAAAATGGTCTTAATCATCGATGATGAGGACCGCGAGAACGAAGGCGACCTGATTATTGCTGCCGAAGTTATCACCGCTGCACATGTTACGTTGATGGCACGTGAGGCCTGCGGCCTAATCTGCCTGACGGTGACTGAGGAACGTGGTCGCCAGCTGAACCTGCCATTGATGGTCGATACCAATAACTCCCTGCACGAGACAAACTTCACCGTATCGATTGAGGCTGCGGAGGGTATTTCCACAGGTATCTCAGCAGCTGATCGTGCGCAAACAGTCCGGACGGCGGTAGCCAAAAACGCTCGTCCAGAAGACATTGTGATGCCTGGGCACATATTTCCGTTGATCGCCAAACAAGGGGGCGTGTTAACACGCGCCGGCCATACCGAAGCCGGTTGCGATCTCGCCCGCATGTCGGGCTATGAACCCGCCTCAGTGATTGTCGAGGTCATGAATGAAGACGGCACCATGGCTAAACTGCCGGAGCTGGAGATATTCGCCGAAAAACACGGCATCAAGTTGGGCACCATTGCTGATCTCATCCAGTACCGTACGATCAATGACAAGACGATAGAGTTGGTAGAAGACAAATTAATCACCACTGCCCACGGTGAATTCACAGTCAAAACGTATACCGACAGTATCTCCGATAGTGTGCACTATGCGCTGGTCAAGGGTGATATACATGAAGACGAGCCCTGCTTGGTGAGGGTACAGACGCTCAATACCTTACGCGATACCATTGGTACTATCAGACCCGGCCTAAAAAAGTCTTGGTCACTGGCTGAATCCATGGCGCGTATCGCCCTTGAAGGCAAAGGCGTGGTTGTTATTGTCGATCAAGAGCATTCAAAACCCGAAGAACTCGAGCAGATGCACTGGTACCCAGAAATGCCAACGGTTCAGCGGGTGAATACAGAGTCTGGGGTGTATCGCGTGATTGGCACTGGCTCACAGATACTGCGTGATCTGGGCGTTGGTAAGATGCGCATCTTAGGCATGCCGACGCGTTACAACGCCCTGTCAGGCTTTAGCCTGGAAGTCGTTGAGTTTGTGGAAAACGATGCGTGAAAGTCATTCTCGCGCCGGACCCTACTCCCATCGTCAAGATCATTGGCGCTAGGCTCGCGCGAGCCCTACACACCCAAGTTAATGGCCATAGTCCAGAATTTGCAAGACTGTTTCGGCATGGCGTCTATTGCCATGGCCGTTATCCTTGCTGAAGGGCTCAGCGATGTTAAGCACCAGATGACCTCTCTCCGCAGAGCTGGACAAACTGGCCCGGGCCTTGCCGAACAGCTATACGCGATGACCCGCTAGCATCACCACGGTAGCAGACGTCCTGACTAATGACAGCTTGCTTGCTGCAGAGCTGGGGGCTGACTTTATCGATCGTTGGTGCCAGACTCGCAAGAACGAATGGCTGGCCTGCCGCACGGGCGGCGCTGACACGCGATCAGGCCCGACACCTAACCGCTCGCCAAATCAGGTCAGCGAACTGGAATATCGGCGTTATTTTGACTTGGCTTAACACACGAAGTAAAACCCGTTAACACTATTACATGCACATTGCTCGCAACCACGTTACTGCAACTCTACTTAAGGACCACACCATGCGTTACCTATTAGCCTTGCTGTTGCCACCCATTGCTGTGTTTATCTGTGGCAAGCCCATTCAGGGGATTATCAATATCATACTGACGCTTTGCTTTTATGTGCCTGGTGCAATCCACGCGCTACTGGTAGTACATGGCTACCATGCCGATAAGCGTACCGACAAAATTGTCGACGCCATCAAGAATCAGGATGGAGAATAGACATGGTGCGTAACCTTGCCATCGTTTTTCCGTTTCTACTGCTGATCAGTGGCTGTGAAAGCGCCTACTATGATGCGATGGAGAAGGTCGGCGTGCACAAGCGCGAAATTCTTATCGATCGTATTGAAGAAGCGCAAGAATCCCAGGAAGCAGGCCAAGAGCAATTCAAGAACGCACTTGAGCAGTTTCGTAGTGTCATTAATTTCGATGGCGGCGAACTGGAGAATATCTACAACCGACTCAACGATGAGTATGAAGACAGTGTTGACGCCGCCGAGGCGATCCATGACCGTATCGACGATGTCGAGTCAGTCGCCGACGCGCTATTTGACGAGTGGCGCGATGAACTCGGGCTGTACAACAACGCGGCTCTGCGCCGTGACAGCGAACGCCAATTGCACGAAACTCAGAGGCGCTATGCACGTTTGATGACCGCGATGCATCGCACTGAAAAGACAATTGAACCGGTACTGGCTAGCTTGCAAGACAATGTTCTTTATCTCAAACATAACTTGAATAGTCGTGCTATCGCCTCTCTGAAAAACGAACTGGCGACTGTTGACCAAGACGTTGCCAAGCTGGTGGCGGCCATGCAGCAAGCCATCAATGAATCCAACCAGTTTATCGAAGAGTTGCGTGGTAGCCCTAGCTAGACTGGCACTACCCTTTCTCATCAAGGGGTCCAATCCTTATCTAACAACCGGCCTCTCTTCACGGTAGCACCTTGGCACGGCTATAGTCAGGATCAGGGCCCAACACGCGACGCACCACACCACGTAACTCGGGGTGTTGTAAATATGCCGAGCCGGTCTCTGCCATGGGCATCACCGGCACATCCTCGCGAATAATATCCTGCAGGCGCGCCGCGGCGGCCATACGTTCCTGCGCATCAACACTGCCCAACAAAATATCGAGTATTTTGTCGTACTCCGGGTTGTTGTAATAACCCCGATTATTACCGTTCCAACTGGCTAGCAGATCTGCATAGGTCACCACGTCATTGAAGTCCGGATACCAACTGGAAATGGCAAGGTCAAAATCGCCCTGCGCCGCTTTGGCCAAATATTGTTTAAACGTCTGCTGATCGATCTTGATGCTCAAACCGAGATGCTGCGCCGCCAAGCCCTGCAAGTATTCCGCGACCTTTGCACCGGTGGGTGACGCTACCGTCAATAACGTAATTGCCGGCAAGTCGCCACCACCGAGTTCTTGCTTGACCTCTTCCACCAAACGCTTCGCCAGTGCCAGATCGCGCATGGGTTTCAGCGGCGGGTGCTCCTCGGCAAATGAGCGACTAGCACCGGGCAACCACGTCGGAAAAAAACTAATGCTAGGCTTGTAACCGGGTATGCCTATCACCTTATTGACGAACTCGTTTGAATCAAACACTAACGACAGGGCGCGTCGCAGTTTCACCTCTGACATCAGTCGAGTTGGCCCAACGTTAAAGCGCAAGTAAGACAACCCCCCAGACACAAAAGTGCGCAGCCGCATGCTTTGACTAGCGGCATCTGCGACAGTTTCTGCGCCGAGACTGGCAAGCGCAATGCTGCCGTCACGGAACAGATTGAGCCGAGCACGATTATCTTCCGTGATGTAATCAATATTAATCGCTGTCAGGGTTATCGCCTCTCGATCCCAATAGTGTGGATTGCGGGTCAACGTGAGTCGCGCGCCATGGGTCCAATGGCTCAGAGTGAAGGGACCGTTAAACAATAAGGAATTTGCCTCAGAGCCATAACGACTGCCCTGAGTCTCGCGAAATGTTTGCTTGATAGGAAAAAAGGTCGCGTGGGCCATAAGGCTGATGCAATAACCGCAAGGCCGCTCAAGCTCAACGCGTAACTGCCGCGCGGACAAAGCCGTCACACCTAAGGCTGCGGGCGGCAATTCGCCACGAGAAATGGCTGCGGCATTTTTAATCGGTAGCATGATCGAGGCATAAGGCGCCGCGGTGGCAGGATCCATCAATAGTTGCCAGGCATACACAAAATCAGCAGAGGTCAGTTGAGAGCCATCACTCCAGCGAGCATCTTCGCGCAACGTAAAGTCGATATTATGATCACCTACGACCCAGTCGCTGGCAACAGCGGGCACTATTCTGCCGCGGCGGTCATAGCGAACCAGCCCCTCGTTGATATGTCCCAGCACAAAGAAACTCACCGTATCGGTAGCTTGTGTGGCGTCGAGGCTTGGCGGCTCCTGAGTCAAGGCTATGGTAATAGTCTGCTGCCCCACATCCACGGCCGCAGCCCCAGCCTTAGTCAATAAAAATGGCGCGAACGTGACACTCGCTAGCAACACACTGCAGGCGAACAACCAAGGCAGTATAAATTGGCGGTATAAGCGGTCGGCAAACGACGAGACTAACATCGAACAACAGCTCACTTAACAGGGTCACAGTAGTATGGCAGATGTACCCAGGTATAATGAGCGTTATACGAGATACTTGCTGATATCAACATCGTCCAACTGGGCCGGTAGCAAAAACTTCTCTGCGTATTGGCGAAAGACCCCTGATCGCAGGAAAAGCTCAAATATTTCCCCGTCAAGATGCTGATCCTTGACCATGAACGACATGATCTTAACGCTCTCACTGAGCTTTTTCGGTGTTTTGTACGGCCTGTCTGCGGCAGTGAGAGCCTCAAAGACATCGGCTATCGCCATGATACGCGCCGGCACTGACATCTCGCCAGCATAGAGTCTCTTTGGGTAACCGGTGCCATCCATCTTTTCATGGTGGCCACCGGCGATTTCCGGCACCCGCTCGAGATGGGGTGGGAACGGCAAGGCTTCGAGCATGACAATGGTTTGGACCATGTGGTCATTAATCTTGAAACGCTCCTCCGGCGTTAGAGTGCCCCGCGGGATACTCAAGTTATAAAGCTCTCCGAGATTAAATTTATGCTTTGGGACTTCCACTTTAAAGCCATAACTATTTCCCGGGTCTGCCGCATGCACCTCCTTGTTATGTGCGATGATATGATCCGGCCGATCTACCAGTAACTTCTCACGTGTCGGTAGCACAGGCTCAGGGGTCAACGATTTGCGCGCAACCTCTTCATGCGCCAAGCCAATACGATCACTTAACGTGCGCGTCCACTCTATATCAGCAATCTGCTGGAGACGCGCCAGACGCTCTTGCGCCATGAACTCACCACCCAGATTACACTCGGCCACGAACGCAAAATCGTCATCTAGCTGCGCCAGACGGGCATCCAGAGTGTGCTTCAAGCCCTCGGCGTCTGTCGCCCCTGCCAACAACTGGCGTTGATAGTCGATAACGGCCTCGGCCTTAACCACCTCAAACCGTAAACGAATTTCATGCAGGCGGTCAGTGATAGTCTCAAGCTTAGTAGCCTTGTCGACCACATACTCCGGTGTCGTCACCTTGCCGCAATCATGTAGCCAGGCCGCGATATGCAACTCGTACCATTCCGCTTCCGTCAGATTAAATTCCGAAAAAGCCGGCAACACAGAATCGCAGGCAGCTTGGGTTAACATTTCAGTTAACTCAGGTACGCGCTGGCAATGGCCCCCGGTATAGGGTGACTTGGCATCAACGGCGCCGGCCATGAGTTCGATAAAGGAGTCGAGCAGGTTCTTTTGAGATTCGATCAGATTCTGGTTCTCTAGCGCCACCGCTGCCTGGGATGCCAGAGCTTCCACCAAAGGTTCGATATCGTCACTGAACGGCACCACCTCACCGTTAAGCGGATCCAGTGAATTGAGTAGTTGCAAGACACCGATGACATGGTCCTGACGATTCTTTAGGGGTATCGTCAGGAATGACTTGGACCGATAACCAGTAGTATGGTCGAACATCCTCGTGCCTGTAAAATCGAAGACCTGAGAATCATACGCATCATGGATATTGATGGTTTCACCGGTGAGGGCAACATGGCTGACAATATTATGATGATTGCGCTGGCGTTGTCCCACTTCATCCAGCTTATACATTTCCACTGCCGGCATCGTGATGTCAACGCCAGTGGTGCCACCCTGAGCGATTCCAAGAGAATCGGTTCTGATGATAGCGAACGTCAGCTGATCTTGCTTGGTGCGAATATACAAGGTGCCCCCGTCAGCACTACCGATGCTCTTGGCCTCGAGTAGGATAGTTTCCATCAAACGATCAGGATTTTTCTCAACCGACAGAGCGATACCGATGTCGATCAATCGTTTAAACGAGGCTTGGTCTGCTGCCATTCTTGTATCTCTCCTGAACCGAATCGCGCCGGGTCTTGACTCGGCCTAGGATTAAAATACTAGCCTAATATAGGGTATGCGTCACGGCTATATTGGTCCGCTTATTGTTGGGCTTTTAGATGGGGCGCAATATCGACTCAACACGGCACTTTACAAGACGACGGTTGTTACCACACAATCTCCAGCTGATGTTCTGAATTCATACGCAAAAAACACCCCACTGAAGTGCTGACACCTATGCCGACAAAAATCCCCTTCACTTATCAATACGACTACCAATACGCGCAACTCGAAGAGCTGACGCCCTTGGTCAGGCGGATAACCGCACGCAACCCCAGTGGCTTTACCTTTCGTGGCACAGGCACCTATATTATTGGCCGAGGTAATATCGCCGTGATCGACCCGGGGCCCCTGCTAGAGGAGCATATAGAGGCTCTCAAACAGTTACTGGCACCAGAGATCGTGACTCATATTCTGATTACTCACACCCATTTCGATCATTCACCGGCAGCAGCGCCGCTGAAAGCCTTTTGGAACACCCAAACCTATGGCTACGGGCCCCACGGTGCAGCGAAGCGCGAGGACGGTGTACTCATTGAAGAAGGCGGCGATATGGACTTTGTACCCGATGTCGTCATTCGTGACGGCGATATCATTGCCGGCGATGGCTGGACTATCGAGTGCGTTTATACACCCGGGCACACATCGAATCATATTTGCTTCGCGCTACAAGAGGAAAAAGCCCTCTTTACAGGTGATCATGTGATGGGCTGGTCAACCAGCGTGATTGGGCCTCCCGATGGCGACATGACCCAGTATATGGCGAGCCTGGACAAGCTGCTTGAGCGCGATGATGAAATATA
>JBLHRT010000001.1:0-46811 GCA_047626255.1 Candidatus Azotimanducaceae bacterium | reverse complement strand
GCTCAGTATCAATGGGAATATAAACGTTTTCGAGTCAGTCCCCCTGATACTACGCCTCTGTACTGACGTTAGTGAACCAACTCCACGAATTATACAACAGACCTATTTACGCCAGAACATCGGCGTAAACAATACCAGTAAGGTGAAGATTTCAAGTCGTCCGAGCATCATTGAAAAACACAGTAACAATTTTGCAGAGTCACTGATATCAGAATAATGGTAGGCGATACTACCAAGCCCTGGTCCTAAGTTGTTCATGGTGGCTCCTACTGCTGAGAACGCGCTGGCAAAATCCATCCCGCAAGCCATCATTGCCAGTAGCATGAACAAAAAGATCACGACGTAGATCGAGAAAAATCCCCACACAGCTTCGATAATGCCGGTAGAGACGGGACGTTTGTTCAATTTGATAGGAAAAACGGCATTCGGATGAATAAGCCGATGAATCTCTCGGATCCCTTGTTTACAGATAAGCATGACGCGCATGACTTTCATTCCACCACCGGTGGAGCCCGCACAAGCGCCTGTGAATGCGCCCAAAAATACCAAGAATGGCAGCATATTAGGCCAGACGCTGAAATCGGCTGTGGCGAACCCTGTTGTTGTGAATACCGACACAACGGCGAAGGATGCAAATCGCAATGCTTGGAAAGCCTCATAGGTCCCTGTAAAAAACAACACGGCGGTAACAACCAGTGTTCCTGTGACGAGAATTGACAGGTAGAACCTAACTTCCTCATCACGTAAGTAGTGCCAGAAACTACGTTCTTTCCAGGCAAAAAAGTGCAACCCGAAGTTAATGCCGGCGATTAACATAAAGAATATCGCAATCAACTCAATCGCCAGCGAATCGAAATAGCCGATACTGGCATCATGTGTTGAGAAGCCACCAATGGCTATAGTTGAAAAACTATGACATATCGCATCAAATGCTGTCATGCCAGCTAACCAGTAAGATATGGCGCAAAGTAGTGTCAAGCCGATATAAATAGACCATAAAGCCAGTGCTGTATTTTTAATACGTGGAGTGAGCTTGCTGTCCTTGAGCGGACCTGGCGTTTCGGCACGGTATAGCTGCATACCACCAATGCCTAGCATGGGTAAAATAGCCACGGCCAAAACGATGATGCCCATACCACCAAGCCATTGAAGTTGCTGACGGTAGAACAATATCGATTCGGGCAAGTTGTCGATACCCGTGATAACGGTGGCACCGGTTGTGGTGAGCCCCGAGAACGACTCGAATAAGGCATCGGCCCAACTTAGTGTAATACCACCTTCTTGTACCAGAGGGATGGCGCCAAAACAGCCCAGTGCTGTGTAAAACAGAAAGGTGATTAAGAATCCATCCTTGGTGCGCATTTCTTGTTTATAGTTGCGAAACAGCCCGAACAGAATTGCCCCGGCAGCTAACGTGAGCAGAAAGGTGTCAGCGAAAATGATGGCCACGCCGTCGGCAAATATCCAGGAGACAATAATCGGTGGGATCATCGTCAAGCTGAACATCATCAGGAGGCTGCCAAGTATTCTGAAGGCAATTTGAATATGCATTGGTTACCGTCAGAAAAAAGTAAAGGGTGCTTGAAACAATTTCTCGACTTCTGCCATTCGGCTCTTATCAACGAGAAACAAAATCAGATGATCATCCGGTTCAACGACGACATCGTCGTGGGCAATGATGACGTCATCGCCTCGAACAATTGCGCCAATGTTAGTGCCCGGCGGCAGTTCTATTTCTTCTAGCCGTCGGCCAACGACTTTTGAGCTACGGCGATCACCGTGAGCAATGGCTTCAATGGCTTCTGCCGCTCCGCGACGCAGGGAATGAACTCTAACGACATCACCGCGTCGAATATGTGTAAGGATGCTGCCCAATGTTGCTTGCTGGGGCGACACGGCAATATCGATATTGCTGCCCTCAATCAAGTCCACGTAGGCGGGATTATTGATCAACGTGATGACCTTGCGCGCGCCCAAGCTCTTGGCCAACATCGATGACATAATATTCGCTTCGTCATCATTGGTGACCGCACAAAAGACATCAGTTTCTTCGATATTCTCTTCTAGCAGCAGGGCTCTGTCCGAGGCATCGCCGGCCAGAACGATGGTTCGGTCAAGTGACTCAGAGAGCTCATAGCAACGCTGCCGACTGCGCTCGATAATGCGCACACCGTAGCGTCCTTCCAGTGCTCGGGCAAGACCTAGGCCGATGTGACCGCCACCCGCAATAATCAATCGACGATTGGGTCGCTCGGTGCGGCGCATCTCACTCATGACCGCCTGAATATCTTCCGCCGCGGCAATAAAAAACACCTCATCATCGGCCTCGATGATCGTGTCGCCTTGGGGTGTGATCGGGCGATTTTTACGGAAAATGGCGGCTACCCGGGTATCGACGGTGGGCATATGTTGACGCAGGTAACGTAGTTCCTGATCCACCAGTGGACCGCCGTAGTAAGCTTTGATGCCGACGAGTTGTACCTGACCATCAGCAAAGTCCATGACTTGCAGGGCGCCGGGATTATCGATTAATCGACAGATGTCCTGGGTAACGATTTGCTCGGGATTGACGAGGAAGTCAACAGGCATGGCCTCGTTGCGAAAGATGCCAGAGTCCAAATACGTGGTAGAGCGAATGCGGGCGATTTTCGTGGGGGTATGAAAGACGGAGTAGGCCACCTGACACGCCACCATATTTACCTCATCGCTGTTGGTGACAGCGATGAGCATATCGGCATCTTCGGCGCCAGCCTGACGAAGTACATCAGGGTGCGAACCCATGCCACGTACCGTACGGATATCAATACGGTCCTGTAGTACTCTCAAACGATCAGAGTCGCTGTCAACGACAGTGATATCACTGGCCTCTTTGGTGAGGTTCTGGGCCAAATTGCCGCCGACTTCGCCTGCGCCAAGAATTATTATCTTCATGCCTGTCTTGCTCTGCTGATGCGGGCGTAATAAAAACCGTCGTGTCCGCGAGGATCAGGAAACAACTGCCGGCCATAGGTTTGCGCTTTGCCCCAATGTGCATCGATGGGTAGATGATGGGCGTCGTCGTTCTCGGCAACAAATTGCCCGACAATCGCCTCATTTTCCGATGGCAGTATTGAGCAGGTCGAGTAGATGAGCACCCCGCCTGGGGTCAGCAGTTGCCAGGCAGCGCGCAACAGCTCGATTTGAGTTGCTGCCAGCTTATCAATATCTGAATTTCGACGCAGCAACTTAATATCCGGATGCCGACGAATGATGCCTGTCGCTGAACAGGGTGCATCCAGCAAGATGCGGTCGAATCTATGTGTGGGCTTGAACAGGCGCAAATCTATCGCCTCGCAATGGGCCTGCAGGTTGAGTCTGCGTAGATTAGCTTCGACGGTATTCAGGCGACTGGCTTCCAGATCAAGAGCGGTCAAGTGAAGGCCTGGAGTCGACTCGAGAATATGGCAGGTTTTGCCACCGGGTGCTGCGCAGGCATCCAGGACGAACATGCCGGGTTCGGCGGCCAACACACCAGCGGCCAGTTGCGAGGCTTCATCCTGAACACTGATCTGACCGTCATCAAAGCCTGGCAACGCGGTGGCTTTCATGGGCGCGTCGAGATAGATGGCGCTAGCTGCATACTCGCCTATTCGCGCTGCAATCTGTAGTTGCTCGAGCCGCATCAAATAGTCCGCGGTGGAAATCAATTGTTGGTTCACCCTCAGGGTCATGGGCGGGCGCGCAAGATTGGCTGCCATGATCTTTTCGGCCTGTTCCGGCCAGGCGTGCTTGAGTCTGTCAATCAACCACTGGGGATGGTTATAGCGTACCTGTTCATCATGACGTGTTGCATCAGGCTGAGCGTCGTTGTCTTTACTGGTTTGGCGCAAATAGTTGCGTAGCACGCCGTTGACCAAGCCCTTCGCCCAGCCAGCCTTGAGGCCGTGCGTTGCATTGACGACCGCATTAACACTGGCGTGGGCTGGTCGATTGAGCTGGTCGACACTGTACAGCCCGGCAAGTAGCAGCAGGTTCAGGTCGGCGTTCTTGCCCACCAAGGGTTTTTTGACGAGCGTGTTGAGCAACGACGATAGATGATAATAATCGCGGATAACGCCATAACTGATTTGCTTGGCGAGGGCAGAATCTTCACTGTTAAAGCGACCATCCAAAGATTTGCCTTCCTGAATGACGGCTCGAAGTACTCTGACAGCTGAAATATACTCTTGCATCAGCGCAGAACTGTCCCGCTAGCAAACAGCGCTTTGCGGGAATTGAGAATATCTGCGCCGCTAAGAATGCGACCTTTGCCCAGCGGAACTTGGATAGATTGCAACCACAGGTTGTCAACGCCACAGGACACGAGTACACCACGCTTTTCGACATCAAGAATCTCACCAGGCTGCCCCGAGTGTCTGCTTGCTTGAGTATCAGGGGCGCAGGGCGCCGCCGACCAAACCTTCAAGCGCAGGTCGTCGAGGTGGGTAAACGCGACCGGGTCTGGATTGAATCCACGAATATGCTTGTCAATGTCTTGCGCTGGCAGCGTCCAGTCAATCTGCGCCTCAAGCTTTTCAAGCTTGCGTGCATAACTTGGCTCCCCCACTTGAGGCACGGCCTGGGCTAGACCGGCTGCTAAGTTGGCTAATACTGCCAGCAGGGCTTGCTGACCAAGCTGGCTGAGTTTTTCGGATAGGCTCGCACTGGTTTCACGGGGCGCGACAGATATCTGGCGACATTGCAGTACTGCGCCCGTATCCAGGCCAGCGTCCATCTCCATGATACAGATGCCAGAGATGCTATCACCGGCGAGAATAGCGCGCTGAATAGGTGCTGCGCCGCGCCATTGGGGCAAGACAGAGCCGTGCACATTGATACAGCCTAGACGTGGATAGGCCAGTACGTCGGGTTTGAGTATTTGGCCATAGGCCACGACTACCATGATGTCAGCTACCACTTCTTGTAAATCGCAGAGGCGTAAGCGCGTTGGTTGCAATAACGGTAACTGGTACGCCAGAGCAACTTGTTTGACTGCAGATGGGATGGGTTGCTTACCCCGCTTACCGGGCTTGTCTGGCTGGGTGATCACACCCACAACCTTGTGCTCACTGGCCATCAATGCTGTTAAGTGCTCGGCAGCGAACGCCGGTGTTCCGGCAAACAGGATCTTCATGTTGCCCGCCTAATCACGGTACTTTTGCTGCTTGAGTAGTTTTTTGCGAATCATCTGGCGTTTGGTGGTCGATATGTAATCGACAAACAGCTTGCCCTCGAGATGATCCATTTCATGTTGGATGCAAACAGCGAGTAAATCGTCAGCATCGATAACGAAAACCTCACCTTGTCGATCGAGGGCCTTGACCTGTATTTTCTCGAAGCGAATCACGGGCTCATAAAAACCGGGTATCGACAGGCAGCCCTCATCGGTTTCAATTTTACCGTCACTCTCGACGATCTCTGGATTAATGAATACGAGGGGCTCCGACTTATCTTCGGAGACGTCCACGACCAACAGGCGCTGGTGTACATTTATCTGACTTGCGGCCAGACCAATACCAGGCGCAGCGTACATGGTTTCAAGCATGTCATCGCAGAGGGTCATAATTCGGTTATTGACCTCGGTCACGGAACGCGCGACGGTTCGCAGTCTGGGGTCTGGAAATTCGAGAATATCTAGTAGGGCCATGGTGTTTACTTGCATACCTATAGTAATAGCGCAACTTGTGCTGCTAAGATTATGATCACGTTGATATTTCAGTTCATCGTCTGATGAACGTATCGGGTTGAATAACCTGATATTGTACTCGTTTTGAGGATGGGATTCGCCCTATGAGGAAAATTCTTATCGCCATCGCCCTGAGCGTTATGCTTGTGCAGGGTAGTTTTGCGGCCGACAATTTACTAAGACCGGACCACCCTGATCGCTATGTAGTGAAAAAAGGCGACACGCTGTGGGATATTTCGTCCATGTTTCTCACCGATGCCTGGCGCTGGCCAGAAATCTGGGACGTGAATCCAGATATCGATAATCCTCACCTGATTTATCCCGGTGATGAGATTGCATTGCGATATGTCGATGGCAAGCCCCAGTTATCGGTCTCTCGAGGCGATGATGGTCGTACTATTCGGCTGACGCCGGAGCCGAACCCCGACATCAAGCTCTCACCGCTGGTACGTACCGCGCCGCTCACCAGTTCTATTCCTGCCATTCCTATGGGCGCTATCGCCGGTTTGCTGACCACAGGGCGCATCGTCGGCCCCAACGTTCTTGAAAACGCGCCCCATGTTCTCGCTGGAGAAAGTGAGCGCCTGGTGTTCGGCCCGGGTGATGAGTTTTATGCTCGTGGTCAGTGGGAGGGCGGGACATCTATTTATGGCATTTTTCGGTCTGGTGAGGTCTACCAAGATCCTGTGACGCGCGAGGTTCTGGGCTACGAAGCCAAAGAGTTGGGTGTTGCCAGCGTATTGCGGCGCGCCGATGATCTTTACACCATGCGACTGACATCGATCAAACAAGATGTGCGTATTGGTGACCGCTTGCTGGCTACCGAAGAGCGTCGAGTTGAGTCAGTGTTTTATCCTACCTCACCAGATCGCGAGGTGAACGGTGTCGTGATGAACCTGATGGATGGCGCCACGATGATCGGCAAAAACGAGGTTGTCGCTATTAATCGAGGCGAGATCAATGGTCTCGACGTAGGCGATGTTCTGGCGATTTATAAAGTGGGCAAGATAGTTCGCGATGCGGTACGCCGTGAGCAGGTGCGCTTGCCTGCAGAACGTGTCGGCTTGCTGATGGTCTTTCGTACGTTCGAGAAGATGGCTTACGGCCTTGTGTTGCAGACAGACGAGCCAATTCGTGTCGGCGATCAGCTACAAAACCCCTAAGCGCTAAGCTCTCTCACCCCCACCAAAGATTCTGCTAGTCTCTCCATGACGCCATACAATGTGGCCCGTCATGGGAGACCCGCGTGCCCCTGCCTGAAATTGATATTGCACCACTACTGCTCGTGATTCGAGCAACGGCTTGTCAGCCTCGCCTAGCTCGGCGATTGCTCGCACGTTTTGATTCTGCGGGCGATGCTGTCTTGGGCTTTCGCGCCGCCTTGCATGCGCAAGAGTGCGGCATCAAATATGGCACCGCCATAGACCTTCAAGCCCGCCTGCAAGACCCGCAACTTGCTGAGCGTGTGCAGTGCGACGTGGAATGGCTCAAGGCACCTGATCATTGCTTTCTCTCTCCAGGATCAAGTGCCTATCCCGGACGCCTACAGGAGATTGATGACCCACCCCTGGGATTGTTTAGTGTCGGCGACATCAGCCTGTTGGCGCGGCCGCAACTGGCCGTCGTCGGTAGTCGCCAGCCTAGTCGTTATGGTCGGCAGGTGGCGATTGGGATGGTAAGGGAGTTGAGCTTAGCAGGCTTGATTATCACCAGTGGTATGGCGCGAGGTATCGATGGGATTGCGCATCGAGCCTGTCTTGGGGTGGGTGGTGCCACCATAGCCGTGCTTGGCACCGGCTTGGATCAAGTGTATCCCCGTGAACACAAGACATTGCAGGCTGAGATAGGTGACCAGGGTCTTGTAGTCTCCGAGTTTCCGCTAGGCACTGGGGTTGAGCCGCATCAGTTTCCGCAGCGCAATCGCCTTGTGACTGGTTTGAGTCTTGGCACGTTGATCATTGAGGCGCGACACAGGAGCGGTTCGCTGATTTCCGCCCGATTGGCCATGGAGCAAGGTAGAGAAGTCTTTGCGGTACCGGGCTCCATCCATAGTAAACTGTCAGAAGGCTGTCATAACCTGCTGCGCGACGGGGCCACACTTGCCGCGAGTGTCGAGGATATTCTTAGTGAGCTGCCTGATTTTGTGCCGTGCTTGCCTGACATGCCAGACGCCGTGAGCGCGTTGAACCTGAGTCCGTTGCAGGTTGACCTGTTGAAGATTCTCGATCTTGAGCGTCAGAGTTGCGATCGGCTTGCGGCCCGATTACGCCAGCCCGCGGGCGATATTCTGGGTGCGCTGGTCAGGTTAGAAGTGCAAGGTTTGGTGCGTTCACAGACGGGAGGCTACAGCCTTGTTGAGCGCTGGCCGACACCCCATTCCTAATCCCCGCTGGGTTCTTGAAAGCCGACATCGACTAAGGTAAGTTCTGCGCTCTCATTATTCATTGATGAGTCGCGGATGCGGAATGCTATTCGCTACTTGTATTGTCTACCTAAACTGTCTACTTGAAGGAATAACGTCATCAACAAACCGCAAGTCCAGCCTGACACTTGGCGTTTTAAAATGATTGCCAATCGGCTGCTCGAGGGCGAGGTCATCGCTTATCCGACAGAAGGTGTTTGGGGGTTAGGATGTGTACCGGAGAAGCGTGAGGCGGTTGAGCGCATTTTGACAATGAAACACCGCCGCTGGCAGCAGGGTCTTATTTTGGTAGCGGCTGACCTTGCCCAGTGTGAGCCCTATATGGGTGTTATCACTGCCGCGCAGCGCGAAATACTGGCTCAGGCCTGGCCCGGTCCAATCACTTTTCTTGTGCCCCGAAGTCGTCGTGTACCTGATTGGGTTGCCGGCGACAGTGATAAGGTAGCGTTGCGTGTCTCGAGTCACCCCGTGGTTGCGGGTATTTGCGCACGCCTAGGTCAGCCCATGGTATCGACGTCAGCTAATCCATCGGGTAAGCCGTCGGCGTTAACCCGGCTTAAAGTGACGCAGTATTTTAAAGGTACTATTGATACCGTTGTGCCAGGACGATTGGGCGGGCTTGCGGGTGCCAGCGAGATACGAGATCTGGTGAGCGGCGAGGTTCTGCGAGCCGCTCAGGTGCAGGCAGACGAATGATGCATCAACTGGCTGTCTTTGGTCACCCCGTGGAGCACAGTAAATCGCCGCTGATCCATCAGGCGTTTGCTCAGCAAGTTGGCGTAGCGATCAATTATGAAAAAATCACAGCTCCCCTGAATGGTTTTGAGACGTGTGCACGCGAGTTTATTACCCAGGGCGGCGTTGGCTTTAACATCACCGTGCCGTTTAAAGGTGCTGCGTTTGGCTTGGCGGACGAGCTGACACCCGGCGCCAAGCAGGCTCGAGCGGTCAACACCATCAAGGTGCTCAAGGATGGGCGCTTACTGGGAGCCAACACTGACGGTCCCGGATTGATTATCGACCTGTTACAAAACCTAGGCTGGTCCCTGCAATCCAAGCGCATACTGGTGCTGGGTGCTGGCGGGGCTGTTCAGGGCGTATTGATGAACTTGTTGGCTATGCAACCGGCGTCTGTGCATCTGTGGAATAGAACAGCAGAGACGGCCGAGATACTCGCAGGAAAATTTGAGCGTCCACTGCGAGCGGTGACCACCCAGGCCCTACAGTCGAACTACGATATTATTATAAACGGCACGTCCGCGGGCCTCAGTGCCCGGGTGCCAGATATCCCTCAACATGTCATCGGGCCCGACAGTTGCTGCTATGATATGGTTTATGGCGCGACTCAGACTAGTTTTATCCAATGGTGTCTGCAGTCAAGACCCCAGGCCACCAGCGATGGCCTCGGTATGCTGGTTGAACAGGCGGCTCTAGCGTTTGAGCTTTGGTTTGATCAATCGGTGCAGACGCTACCTGTTAGGCGCTTGCTTCGACCCACGCTCACATCGTAGCCCTCCTAGTGATTGAGAAGGTGAGGGGCAATGACGGCATAGTAGATTCTTCAAAAGCGCTTTCAGCAGACATTTCAGTAGGGACAATTGTATGAATAACCCGTTGCTCAGCCAACACGAACTTCCCCCGTTCGATGCCATCAAGCCCGAGCATATTGTGCCGGCCATCGAAACACGGTTGGCGCGTAACCTCGCGCAGATTGAGGCCCTGCTTGATGGGTTGGATCGTTCCGGGCAAGCGAGCTGGACAGATTTGGTCAGTGTCATCGAAGAGATGGACGATGAGCTGCAACAAGCGTACTCCGCGGTCTCGCATATGAACGCGGTGGTCAACTCAAAAGACTTGCGCGAGGCTTACAACGCTTGCCGCCCGAAACTCTCAGAATATTCCTCGGCGCTGGGTCAGAATAATCGCCTGTACCATGCCTATCAGGCCATCGCTGCAGGCCCCGAGTATGCCCAGCTAGAGAAAACCAGACGCAAAGCGCTGGATTACGCCTTGCGAGACTTTCGCTTATCCGGCATCGACCTCCCGGTAGCGGACCAGCAGCGGTTTGCGGCCATTAACAAACGCCTGGCAGAATTGTCAGGATTGTTCAACGACAATGTGCTGGATGCCACCATGGCATGGTCAAAGCTCATCACTGATGTCAGTGAGTTACCGGGCTTGCCCCCCAGCGCCTTAGCGCAAGCCAAGCAAACGGCTGAACAAAGGGATATGCAAGGATACTTGCTGACGTTGGAGTTTCCGAGTTACTCGCCGGTAATGAGTTATTGCGAGAATGCGGGTTTGCGACGAGAAATGTATGAAGCGTATGTGACTCGTGCATCAGACCAGGGGCCCCATGCAGGCCAATGGGACAATTCAGCGGTGATGTATGAAATTCTCTGCCTAGAGAAAGAAAAGGCAGGTTTGCTTGGCTATGAGAATTTTGCCGCGTTGTCCTTAGCGACAAAGATGGCAGAGTCTACGGATCAGGTGTTGGCGTTTCTGGATCAGCTGGCAACCCATGCAAGAGACGCGGCGGTCGAAGAGTTTGCGCAGCTGTGTGAGTTTGCCCAGAGTACATTTGGCGCGTCAACTGTCGACCCTTGGGATATACCGTTTTATGCCGAGAAACTCAAAGAAAGCCGATTTAGCGTGTCAGATGAAACGCTGCGGCCTTATTTTCCCGCGCCCACCGTGATTCAGGGCATGTTCAAAGTTGTCAATCAGTTGTTCGATCTTACGATCTTGCAGGTCAATGACATCACCACGTGGCATCCGGATGTAACAACCTACCAAGTCTCAAAAAACGGCGAGGTGATCGCGCGTTTTTACCTAGATTTGTACGCCCGTCCAGCCAAGCAAGGGGGAGCCTGGATGGCGGATAGTCGAATTCGTCGACGTCGCAATGACGGCAGCCTGCAGCTTCCCGTCGCCTATTTGACGTGTAATTTCTCATCGCCAGTAGGCGATCAGCCAGCACTGTTAACCCATGATGACGTGGTTACCCTGTTTCATGAGTTTGGGCATGGATTACACCACATGCTCACCCGGGTTGAGTGTGCTGACGTTTCAGGCATCAATGGCGTTGCGTGGGATGCGGTAGAGTTACCCAGTCAGTTTATGGAGAACTGGTGCTGGGAAGCGCAAGCGCTGGCATTTATCTCAGGTCACCATGAAACTGGCGAGCCCTTACCCGTGGCCTTACTTGATAAGGTCATGGCGGCCAAAAATTTCCAGTCGGCGATGATGATGGTGCGACAGGTTGAATTTTCCTTGTTCGACTTTCGACTGCGATGTGAGTTCGATCCGCAGCAGGAACAACAGATTCAGCGTGTGCTTGATGAGGTGCGTGCCCAGGTCGCTGTGATTCAAGCGGCACCGTTTAATCGTTTTCAGCACGGCTTCGGGCATATTTTTGGCGGTGGCTACGCCGCTGGATATTACAGCTACAAATGGGCAGAAGTATTGTCTGCCGATGCGTTCTCGCGCTTTAAGGCCGATGGTATCTTCAATCGCCAAACCGGTGAGCGTTTTCTGTCGTCGATTTTGGAGCAGGGCGGGTCTGAAGACCCCATGGATATGTTCGTCGCGTTTATGGGTAGAAAACCTGAAATCACTGCACTGCTGCAGCAGGAGGGTATTCTTGAACAATAAGAAGCGTTTTATTGCGGGTGCTGTCTGTCCCCAGTGTGGAGTCGAGGACAAGGTGTATGTGCTGACTGAGGCTGATGTTCAAAGTCGGCACTGCAACGATTGTGAGTTCAGCGAGCGCCTTGATAGTCTCAGTGATGAGGGCCCGGTCGTGGAGGACATTGCTGCGCAGTTAGGCAGTTGGCAGCCAATTAAGCTATTGGACTCATAATGGCTAATACAGTTAAGGGCAACTGCAGTTAAGCGCTAAAATAGAGTGAGATTGTGACGCCCCGCTAGGTCCTCAATTTTCTCGCCACTGAGGGCGCAGCTTTCTTTCTTCAAAGACATGACTTGGGCGCTGGCGAGTTCCGCCTCAATGATGGATTTGGTGATCGCTGATCGGGCGATCAAGGCATCAATGATTTTGTCGAGGCGGTTAGCGAAACTATCGCCGATCACATCGTGGACAATAAGGTTGGCTGTCATGGTGTTGGCCCCCGTTAACGGAATGCCAATAAAATTCTGGATTTCATCGTTGAGCTCCTCGAGTAGGCGATTAAAGATGTAGGCGCCTTGCAATAATGCCATTAACGGACTGGTATCTAGCGGCTCGTCAGGCATGTGTTGTGGCGAGACCTCTAGGCTGCGACAGGTGGCAGCGAGATAATTGGTTGATAGATCGATAAAGGGTTGTAGCAGATCGATAATGTGATATCGCTCGCCAACAACATGCAGCCCTGCAAGTTGGCCAGGCACGCTTTGGATATAGTCGAGCAGCATGCCAAAAATCTGTTCCCGATTGTGGGCATTGTCAGGTAAGCCAAATGGTTTGCTGATTTTTGTCAGCCGTATCGTCATAGCCGCCGCGCCGTTGACAGGGTCAAACAGCAGGAGGGTTTCGGTGATTACTTGGCGAATGTTGGATGTGTCCATGATGGCGATATAGTACAACGTTAGCTGCAAAATTCACCCCACACACTTTGGATTAAGTTAAAAGACTATGTAATTCCAGCAAAAGCCCACACAAAAAGGCTTTGCAGCTTGAGAAACCGCCGCGCATTGATATAATTGCGCCGGTTTTCTGGCCATAGACGTGCGTGATTGGCGGGTGGCAGAAAATCTTCGTGCTATTATGTGACATCGTCATGAGACGTTTGACGGTGGAGTAGTCGCCATCTTTAGTCAGCGTCGAGCGTTACGTTACCCCTGGCGATGACTAACACGTTGAAAGCAGACGTCCGATGCGGAGTAGGATGCGTATTGATATACGTGTTCTCAACAGACCTGCATCAACGAGCGGAATGGGTGCACAAGCGAGTTGATAGAGCGGCTAGAGCCCGAGTAAAAGACATAAGGTAGGTTAGGTATCAGTCTTCAGTCCAATGATTGGGTCTGAAAAGCGTTTATTTAAATAGTGGAGTTTTGGGATGGAAATAGCAAAGCAGAGTAAGTGGTTAGTTGCTTTGTCGCTGCTACTGTCCAGTAGCATGGTTTATGCTGACTGGACGGTGAATATGAGGCAGGGGGTGACTCAGATAAGCCGTGAGGTTTACGAGCTTCACATGTTGATCTTCTGGGTTTGCGTCGTGATTGGTGTCGTAGTGTTCGGCGTGATGATCTTTTCTATGCTGATGCATAGAAAATCTATCGGTGCGGTGCCTGCAGACTTTCACGACAACACTAGGATTGAGATCCTCTGGACCGTCATTCCTGTGATTATTCTTGTCGCGATGGCCGTCCCTGCGACCCGTACGCTGAGCGATATGTACGATACCGGCAATGCCGAGATCGACATTGAAGTTCGTGGCCTGCAGTGGAAGTGGCAATACACCTATCTGAACGACGACCCCGCTAAAGAAATCAGCTTTGTCAGCTCATTGTTGACGGATCGTGATGAGGTCAACAACCTGGCCCGCAAGCGTGAGCATTATCTGCTCGATGTCGACAATGAGATGGTTATTCCTGTGAATACTCGAGTGCGCTTCTTGGTGACCTCCGGCGATACGTTACACGCCTGGTGGGTACCTGACTTCGCGGTTAAGCGTGACGCTATTCCAGGCTTTATTCACGAGGCTTGGACGGTGGTTGACACACCCGGTATCTATCGGGGCCAGTGTGCTGAACTTTGCGGCAAAGATCATGGTTTTATGCCAGTCGTTGTGCGGGTTGTAGAGCGTGCTGAGTACGACACTTGGATGGCAGACAAGCAGGCGGAGGCCTTGGCGGTCTATGAAACCGTGGGTAAAGAATGGACCCAGGAAGAATTAATGGTCAAGGGCGAGGAAGTCTATAAACGCGTCTGTGCGGCATGCCATCAGGTGAATGGTCAGGGCATACCACCGGCTTTCCCATCATTGGTGGGACAGGGGTTGGCGGTTGGTCCGATCGATGCGCACATAGATATTGTGATTAACGGTAAAGCTGGCAGCGCCATGCAGTCCTTTAAGGGGCAGTTGAATGCGGCTGAGATTGCAGCTGTAGTTACCTACGAACGAAATGCCTGGGGTAATGATGTGGGTGATCTCATCCAGCCTCGGGAAGTAAACGAAATGATGAGCGGCGAGTAGTCAGGAGATTCAACGATGAGCGCAATTATTGAACAAAGTCATCACGACGATCATCACCATGGTCCGGCCAAAGGTCTGATGCGTTGGGTGTTCACCACGAACCACAAGGATATTGGTACGTTATATCTGTGGTTCAGTTTTTGTATGTTTTTGCTGGGCGGTACCTTCGCCCTGGTTATTCGGGCTGAGTTGTTTCAGCCCGGGTTGCAGCTGGTGCGGCCTGAGTTTTTCAACCAGATGACCACCATGCATGGTCTGATTATGGTGTTTGGTGCGGTGATGCCGGCCTTTGTGGGTCTGGCTAACTGGCTGATACCTATGATGATCGGTGCGCCTGACATGGCGTTACCACGCATGAACAACTACAGCTTCTGGATTCTGCCATTTGCATTCACCATGCTCGCCAGCACGCTGTTGATGGAAGGTGGTGGTCCAAACTTTGGTTGGACCTTCTACGCCCCATTATCGACAGATTACGCGCCACCTAGCGTGACGTTTTTCATCTTCGCGGTCCACTTGATGGGTATCTCCTCGATTATGGGTTCGATCAACGTGGTCGTGACGATTCTGAACCTACGCGCACCAGGCATGACGCTGATGAAGATGCCTCTTTTTGTGTGGACCTGGCTGATCACTGCGTACCTGTTGATTGCGGTGATGCCGGTACTGGCGGGTGTCGTGACGATGATGCTGATGGATATTCACTTCGGCACATCATTCTTCAATGCCGGTGGTGGTGGTGATCCCGTATTGTTCCAGCATGTGTTCTGGTTCTTCGGTCACCCAGAAGTCTATATTATGATTTTGCCTGCCTTTGGTGTCGTGTCTGCGATCATCCCGACCTTTGCGCGTAAGAGATTGTTCGGCTATGCGTCGATGGTCTATGCCACGTCATCTATCGCATTCTTGTCCTTTATCGTGTGGGCGCACCATATGTTCACCGTTGGTATGCCGTTGGCCGGTGAGTTGTACTTTATGTACGCTACTATGTTGATTGCGGTACCTACTGGTGTGAAGGTTTTCAACTGGGTTGCCACCATGTGGCAGGGCTCCATGACGTTTGAGACCCCCATGCTGTTCGCCATTGCCTTTGTCATTCTGTTTACCATCGGTGGTTTGTCAGGACTGATGCTGTCGATTGCGCCAGCTGACTTTCAGTACCATGACACCTACTTTGTCGTTGCTCACTTCCACTATGTGTTAGTGCCAGGCTCTGTATTCTCCATTATGGCCGCGGTGTACTACTGGTTGCCTAAGTGGACGGGTCACATGTACGACGAAACTCTCGGCAAGACCCACTTTTGGTTGTCTTTCATTGGTGTCAACGTGACCTTCTTCCCACAGCACTTCATTGGTCTGGCGGGTATGCCACGTCGTATTCCTGACTATGCCTTGCAGTTTGCGGACTACAATATGGTCTCCAGTATTGGTGCGTTCCTGTTTGGTTTCTCACAGCTACTGTTCCTGTTTATCGTCATCAAGTGTATCCGTACTGGTAAGAAAGCCACTGCTCAGGTTTGGGAAGGTGCTCACGGGTTGGAATGGACTGTCGCTTCGCCGGCTCCGTACCACACGTTTACGACGCCAGATGAAGTAGACATGAAAGAAGCACACGGTTAGGTTGATATGAAAACAGCGCAAACTTCAAGTAACTCTATGGTCTTACGGCTTTTCGCTGTAGCTGTAGGTATGTTTGGCTTTGGGTTTGCGTTGGTTCCGTTGTATACGGTGTTTTGTGAAATTACAGGGCTTAATGGCAAGACCGGCGATCAGTATTCTCAGGCCAGTACCCAGACCGTTGATAGTGACCGTCTGGTGACCATTCAGTTCTTGGCGAGTAATAACTCGGGCATGCCTTGGGAGTTTCGACCGAAAATGCGCACTCTCCAGGTACACCCTGGCGAAGTAAATGAGACCAGCTTTTTCGCGCGTAATCCAGCAAGCTATAAAATGACCGCTCAGGCTGTACCGAGCGTCACACCGTTTATGGCAGCGAGCTATTTACACAAGACCGAATGTTTTTGTTTCGAGCAGCAAGCGTTAGCGGCTGGCGAGGCTATTGATATGCCCTTGCGCTTTATAATTGACAAAGATTTGCCCGCTGATATAGAAACGCTCACATTATCTTATACAATGTTCGATATTACGGCACCGGAACAGGCCGCGTCGGCAGATTGAGCGAGTTGGTTCGCACAATGGCCCATACGACGGTTTATACGGTAGCTCATACAATGAAGTTGCACTGTTAGATTGCAATGCTTGCAAAATATGAAGATCGCAAAGGTTTGATGGAGAGTAGAAAATGGCACACGATGCAACCTATGAACATTATTATGTCCCCACTGACAGCAAACTGCCGATCTTTGCATCGGCGGGTCTTTTTCTGACGGTTTTCGGCATGGGCAATATGCTCAATGCCATGACCGCGGATGAGAGTGCCAGTTTTGGCTCGTGGATCTTGCTGCTCGGAGGCCTGGTGCTGGCGACGACATTGTTTGTCTGGTTCAGCAAAGTTATTGAGGAGAATCACGCCAAGCTTTACAGCGATCAGATGAATCGATCTTTTGTCTGGGGTATGAGCTGGTTCATCTTCTCTGAGGTGATGTTTTTCGCTGCATTTTTTGGTGCTCTGTTTTATGTCCGTGCCTTTGTCGTTCCCTGGTTAGGCGGCGAAGGTAACCGCGGCCCCTCAGATATGCTTTGGCCAGAGTATGTGCCAGAGTGGCCTTTGATTAACACACCGAACCCCGAGCGTTTTCCCGGTGCTCAAGAGCCCATGGGCTGGTTTGGTTTACCCCTCGTCAATACATTGCTGCTGGTGACATCTAGTATCACCGTAACCTTTGCTCACCATGGATTGAATGACGGTAACCGTCGTAAGCTGATCGGTTGGCTGGCGGCGACTGTCGCTTTGGGTGTTGCCTTCATAGTCTGTCAGGTCTTGGAATACTATCACGCCTATACTGAGCTAGGATTGACGTTGACTGCCGGTATCTATGGCGCGACGTTCTTTATGCTGACAGGTTTTCACGGCGCACACGTGACCATCGGTACCTTTATGCTCTTTGTTATGCTGATGCGGTCTATCAAAGGTCATTTCAAGCCAGATGATTGCTTCGGCTTTGAAGCTGCCGCTTGGTACTGGCACTTTGTCGATGTGGTCTGGTTAGGTTTGTTTTTGTTTGTATATATCCTCGGCAGCTAGCCAAGCAGATAAACGTCTATCTGTATGAGTTCGATATTGATGGTATAGACAATTTAAAGGGCCTCGCAATCGCGAGGCCTTTTTGTCTAAGGGTAAGGATTGAGCGTTAGGACGGAGTTCTGGTATAGGGCTGTTCGCGCAGCGCGGCCTTGTCAGCTGGGGGCTTGACGCGCAGGCAGTGCGGTATCACAAGATATCTAGCATTCGATTAAGGTGTCGTATCAAGCCGCGTTTCAGGCACCGTGCCAAGGCGCAGCTATTCCTAGTTCACCACTCCAGACACCGTAGACAACGAACAGCAGCAGCAGGCCCGCCAGTGACACCCGCAGGAGTAGCAGATTGGCGGTGCGATTGCCGCCGCGACCCTGATCTAGCATCAGCGTATAAAAGGCAGTGCCGAGAGCAGCAATGTTGGCAATGAACAGCAAAACGATGATGACTTTAATCCACATATCTTAATCCACGTATTGATAGAAAGAGCGGGCAAATTTATGAATGTGTATAAGTATACTGGCCTACCAAAGAATGCATAGACCCTTACGACTAAACTTGAACTGGAAGCTCGCGACATTCTCTGTGGCTAGCCTCGTGCTGTTTGTCTATCTGGGGATCTGGCAACTGGACCGAGAAGATGAAAAGCTCGCGCTCATGCAGGCTGTTGAAGCGCGCGTTAACCAGGTGCCATTGTCAACGACTGCTTTGCTAACGCTGGGAGACAAAATTGATGGATTGCCCGTGCGTATCAACGGTCACTATACTCAACGCCAGCCACTGCTAAAAGATAACGTAGTGTTGGCGGGACGCGTAGGCTTCGAGGTGCTCGCTCTGTTTATGGACGAGGCGACAAATATGACGTTTCTGGTCAATCGCGGCTTTGTACCTATGGGTAAAACACGTGACGATCCGCCGTTGATACCGCCGACATCCTTTGATCGATTGACCCTGACAGCACATGTTTACGTATCTACAGTGGTTGATAGGCAGTACGCTGCGGGCGAATTGATTGACGGACAACAGATTGTCCAAAGCGCAGACCCTCGGGTGCTGCAAGCGTCGCTAGGCTCTCCCGTCTATCCGTATTTACTGCGTCTAGACGAGGCGACGCCAACAGCGTTGGCCCGACACTGGCCGGTGACGAGTATGAGTCCAGAAAAACACCGTGGCTATGCCGTTCAGTGGTTCTTGATGGCAATTGCCGTCGTCATTGCTTTTAGCTATTTTACATTCAAATCAGAACCCGATGACCAGCCGCTCGTCAACGAGCACTAGATCATGATTGGAGAACGCCTTGAACGAACCTCTGGAAAGCAATAAGCCCGCTGAGGTCTCTGTTGAGACTTCTATTGAAACTCCCGTTGAAACTTTTGATGAAAAGAAGGCGGCACTAACAAAGAACCGTCGAAAGTTGGTTTTTCTATTCGCTATCGCCATCGTACCTATGTTCGTGGCTTATGGTCTGTTTTTCTATTTCCCTGACTTGATTCCCGCGTCGACAACCAATGAGGGTGTCCTCATCCAACCGCCTTTGTCGGGTGTTACCCTGGGTCTGACCGAGCCTGTCGTTGAGCCTGGAGGTGTCTGGACCATGCTGATTCCGGTGGCAGCAACGTGCGGCGAAGAATGTCAGCAGCGCTTGTACCTGAGCCGCCAGATCAAAATCGGCCTCGGTAAAGACGCTGACCGTATCGAGCGCATTGCCTTACTGAGCGTCGACCCGAGTGCTGAACTGCAAGCGTTATTGACCACTGAGCACGGCGACCTCACTACAAAGATTTACTCATCTCAAGCGCTACAAAGTGCTTTACAGAGTCGACTCCCGGGCACCACGGCGGCAGACTATCTGTTGCTGATGGATCCCAATGGCAATATTATGATGTTTTACGCCTTCGAAAAAATTGGCGCACCTCTGCGCAAGGATATCAAACACCTGCTGAAAATCTCCAACATTGGCTGATGTGACAGATTCTCACTGAAAATTGCTTCAATATTCGTTACTATGTGGTACCCGATAATGACTGAAGAATTACACAACTGTGTCTGAAACTGATGACTATGTGATGAGCGCGAGACCTGGCTGGCAGGACTACCTGGAGATGTGCAAGCCCAAGGTCGTTTTGTTGATGTTACTGTGTTCGGTTGTCGGCATGTTTCTGGCCACGCCCGGAATGGTGCCATGGGACATTCTGCTGTTCGGCAACCTGGGTATTGCTCTCGTCGCTGGCTCGGCGGCGGCGATGAATCATCTCATGGATTCAAAAATCGACGCAGACATGGCGAGAACCCGCAATCGACCGATGGCGCAAGGGCGCGTGTCTAATACACAGGGCGCTATCTTCGTTGCCGCCTCGGGTGTGATCGGCATCGCTATTTTAGCTATCCTGGTCAATCCATTAACTGCCTGGCTAAATCTGGCATCTTGGATTGGCTATGGTGTCATCTATACGGTCTATCTGAAACGTGCAACGCCACAAAATATTGTGATCGGTGGTTTGTTTGGCGCCGCACCGCCGCTATTTGGCTGGACTGCCGTGACCAATAGTATTGATGGCGGTGGACTGCTACTTGTGCTGATTATTTTTGCTTGGACGCCACCCCATTTCTGGGCGCTCGCGATCGATCGCATGGAAGAGTATCGAAAGGTTGATATTCCCATGCTGCCTGTGACTCACGGTGTCGCGTACACCAAGTTGCACATTCTGTTATATACCATTGTCATGATACTCGTGACCGTATTGCCTTACCTCATTGGTATGAGCAATCTGTTGTATTTGGTGTCTGCACTGGCGCTCGGCGCGGGTTTTCTTTACTGGAGTCTGGTGCTTATCAAGGGAAACAATAAGCGCGCACCCATTGAGACCTTTCGCTATTCCATTGTTTATCTGATGCTGCTTTTTCTCGCATTGCTCATCGACCATTACGCCTTCCCTGTGGATTATGTTCTGACCCTTCAGCCAGTCTGAAGCCCACCTCATTCTTACGGCTGGTAATTTCTATGACCCAGGGGATTAAAAACACCTTACTGATGATCTTTGGCTTTATTGCCTTGATGCTCGGAATGCTCATCTACAACATGATGGTACCCAAGAGCCTGAGTGCAGAGGGCTATCAGGCTCTTGGGTATTATGGTTTCCCAGAACCCCGGGAAATCTTGCCCTTCAAGCTGCTAGATCAGACGGGTCAACCCGTGGGTCTGACGGCGCTGAAAGGCCAGTGGTCAGTGTTGTTTTTTGGCTTCACCTATTGCCCCGATGTTTGCCCAACCACACTGGGTGTGTTGAATCGGGCGGTAAAGAAAATGGCTGAACCGCCGCAAGTGGTACTGGTCAGCGTGGACCCTGAACGCGACACGCCGGATCAACTGGCGGCATATCTCACAGGCTTTAATGCGGATTTCAAAGGCTATACAGGCACGTTTGATGATCTGGTAGGGCTGGCGACGAACGTTAACATCGCGTTTGGCAAGGTGCCTGGCGCCGAACCAGGCACTTATACCATGGATCATAGCGGCAGCTTGGTGGTGGTCGATCCCTTCGGGCGCTATGTCGGGTTTATCAAATCCCCTCACCAAGCCGAGAAAATCCAGAAGATTATCGAGTCGCTAAAACGCTAACAACGACAGGTGTCGGCCGATACGTATAAACTCCATAGGATCCTTCAAGGGCCCGTCACCGGTGTCACTGACATAGCGTGTTAACAGGAATCGCATAGCGCCGACCCGTTGAAAGGCGGGCAAGTATTTGTGCTCATCTGCCTCAAGCGGCCGAATCGCCTCATAACCTCCAATCAGCGCGTCGCATAATGACACGCGCATCACGCCATTTTCATCACTACACCAGTCATTGATCGTAATCGCCAGGTCCTGGATTAGAAAATCTGTGCAAGCGTGATAAAAATCAATAATCCCGGTAAGTTCATCATCTATAAACAAGGCGTTGTCTCTGAACAAGTCACCATGAATGATCCCTACGGGTAATATCAGATCTTGCAGCTGCCGATATTCAGCCGCGACTTTATCCAGGGAAGCCTGATCCTGTTCTTCCAGACGCCAGCGATTTTCGCTGTAGGTTGTTTCAAGCCACGTTGCGCTGTAAGGGTTCGTGCGTTGTAGTTTGGGCCCTTGGGCTGCTGTATGCAGTTTGGCAATACTCGCACCGATCGCCCGGCATTGCTCGGTGCTAACAGGATCGGGATGAACACCCGGCAAGCATGGAAACAGCCAGGTCGGCTTGCCACAAAAGACGGTACTCGACATGCCGTCCATGGTTCGATGTGGCGCTGGCACGGGTAGATTTTGACGTGCAAGTTGGTCCAACAACTGGCTAAAGAAGGGCGCCTGCTCAAAGTTCAGGCTCTCGTTAATTGTCAACACATAGTCACAATCAACGCCATCCCTGGTGAGGGTTACATAGTAATTTGAGTTTTCGATACCTGCTGTAATGGGCGAATAGGTTTTGAGCTCCCCAAGATCATAGATAGCCAGATAGCGACACAGCGCACTCTGCGTGAAGGTAGTAAATGCAGCCATTAACTATTGCCCTGGGAATTGCTCTGGAAACTCAACCGCCGAGTCTACCACTCGAATAACACCCACTGGGGATATAGCTTGCGGCCGTGATCTAGATCTGTGAAGTGGGGTGATCCATCCGCGGGAACCATGTAATAAGGACGACCCTCTTTAGGCACGATCTTGATCATCATCAATCGGCCGGCGGTGCGATATTCATAAATAGTACGGTTTTCACCAATGACGATTTCAACATCGCCCGTGGCGGAAGCTGGCCTTTCAGCGGCTATGCTTGTAGGCATGAGCGGCGGCGCTATATAAGCACCTATGACCAATACAGTAGCTGCAACTAGCATTGGAAAGTTGGGTGAGTTCACAGTATGGTTCCCCCAAATATCTGAGTGACAAGACATGAAAGACAAATATCCGCTGGTCTTAATAGACGGTTCATCCTACCTTTTTCGCGCGTTTCATGCACTACCGAAGTTGATGAGCACCAAGGGTGCACATACCGGCGCCATGAAAGGCGTTATCAGCATGATCAAAAAATTAATCAACGACAATCCTGAGAGTCATATCGCTGTCGTTTTTGATGCTAAGGGGAAATCATTTCGAAATGATATTTATCCAGAATATAAAGCTAACCGTGCCGCCATGCCAGATGAGCTTAGGGAACAGATAGCTCCCATCCACGAAATTATTAAACACATGGGTGTGCCTTTGCTGATTGTTGAGGGTGTAGAGGCCGATGATGTTATCGGGACCCTCGCTGCGCGCGCCACTGAGCAAGAGTTAGATGTATTGATTTCAACTGGCGACAAAGATATGGCGCAACTCGTCAATGAGCATATCACGCTGGTAAATACCATGAATGAAATGGTGATGGACCCCGAGGGGGTGATCGACAAATTTGGTGTTAGACCTGACCAGATAATCGATTATCTCGCTTTGGTTGGCGATACATCTGACAATATCCCTGGGGTGCCAAAATGTGGGCCAAAAACCGCCGTCAAATGGCTAGACGCATACGGCAGTTTTAAGGGGGTCATTGAGCACGCAGACGAGGTTAAGGGCAAAGTGGGAGAGTACTTGCGCGACGCGCTAGAAACGTTACCGATGTCCTATGAATTAGCAACGATCAAATTAGACGTGCAGCTTGATGTGGGGCCGGAAGGGCTTGAAATGACGACCCCGGATAACGTCGCCTTGCGAGCGTTATATACGGAATACGAATTTCGCCAGTGGCTTGAAGAGTTGCACAGCGCCGATGATGAAGTCAGGCCGGAACAGGTTGCTGTTACTTACGAGTTGATAACGACACTGCCTGAGCTAGAACGCTGGGTCGATATGTTGCAGGCGGCAGACTTGTTCGCGTTCGATACCGAAACCACCAGTCTCGATTATATGGCGGCTGATCTGGTGGGCGTGTCGTTCAGCGTCACTGCTGGTGAAGCCGCTTATGTGCCGATGGCGCATGCCTATATTGGCGCACCCGAACAGCTGTCGGTGGATACTGTTATGGGCCGACTTCGAGCTCTGTTGGAAGATCCCAACAAGAAAAAGGTAGGGCAAAACTTAAAATATGACATGAGCGTTTTGGCTAGGCACGGCATCACCTTGCGAGGTGTTGCCTTCGATACGATGCTCGAATCTTACGTATTGAATTCGGTAGCGTCGCGCCACAACATGGACGATCTTGCGCTGAAATATCTTGGCAAGCAGACCACTCACTTTGAAGACGTAGCGGGCAAGGGAGCCAAGCAGATCACATTTGACCAGGTACCGCTTGATGTCGCCGGCCAGTATGCTGCTGAGGATGCTGATATCACTTTGCAACTACATCAGGCGTTGTGGCCAAAGCTGGCAGAAAGCCCGTCCCTGCAACACGTCTTTGAGTCGATCGAGCTACCGCTAGTCACCGTCTTGTCACGGATCGAGCGCAACGGCGTGCTGCTAGACCGCGAACTATTGCAAACTCAAAGCGCACAACTTGGCGAACGCCTTGCCGAGCTGCAACAAGAAGCTTTTGAGTTAGCGGGTGAGACATTTAACCTGGGCTCACCGCGGCAGCTACAAGTTATTTTGTTTGAGAAGCTGGCACTACCGGTCAAGAAGAAGACGCCGAAAGGACAGCCATCAACGGCGGAAGATGTGCTCCAGGAGCTCGCTTTAGATTACCCTTTGCCGAAAGTCATCACGGAGTATCGTGGGTTATCAAAACTCAAGTCTACTTACACAGATCAGTTGCCCAAGCAGATCAGTGCGGCCACCGGTCGGGTTCATACATCGTATCACCAAGCAGTGGCAGCAACGGGTAGGTTGTCGAGTAGTGACCCGAACCTGCAGAATATACCGATTCGCACGGAGGAAGGACGACGGGTCAGGAAAGCCTTCATTGCACCGTCAGGGTATAAGCTGGTTGCCGCAGATTACTCGCAGATAGAGCTGCGTATTATGGCCCACTTATCGTCTGACGCCGGTCTTTTGTCGGCATTTTCACAGGGTTTGGATATTCATAAAGCTACCGCAGCGGAGGTCTTTGGGTGTGAACTTGACGACGTGACCGTGGATCAGCGTCGTAGTGCCAAGGCGATTAATTTCGGTCTGATTTACGGTATGTCTGCCTTCGGTCTGGGGCGCCAGCTGAATATCGGTCGTGGCGCCGCCCAAAGCTATATCGACATGTATTTTGAGCGCTACCCGGGCGTACGTGAGTACATGGATAAAACGCGAGCCTTGGCAGCTGAGCAGGGCTTTGTCGAGACCTTGTTTGGTCGACGCCTGTACTTGCCAGAAATCAATACCAGTAACTTCCAGCGGCGACAGGCGGCAGAGCGAACGGCGATCAATGCGCCTATGCAGGGTTCTGCGGCGGACATTATCAAGTTAGCCATGATCTCTGTTGACCAATGGTTGCAAGACGCCCAGCCTGATGCGCTGATGATTATGCAGGTTCACGATGAGCTGGTGCTGGAGGTTAGGGACGATCAGGTGGAGGAGGTGACGCGCATACTCAATGAAAAGATGACGGGTGCGGCGCAGCTCAAAGTACCGCTGTTGGTCGAGACCGGTGTCGGTCAGGATTGGGAGGCGGCACATTAGTCTGTCTCATGAGCCTCAGAGTTGTTCAGTGACAAAATGAGTCGATCAAAAAAACAAATTGCAGTTTTGTTGAACTTTGTCTGCAAGGACTGGTCTTATTATTCATGTAGCGAAGAGCCATGTAGCGAAGAGCCATGTAGCGACTAGCTACAAGATCTAGACTCGAACCTGACAGTGAATCTGGCAGCATGATTGTCCCCCCAACAATTTGGTGTCGGGTTGATAGTCAGGTGAGAGGAAAGATCGAGTAATAACAAGTGAACGTTTAGCAAGCGAGTACAAAGACGATAGCAAAAACGAAGGTTAGAAAAAGGTCTTTAGTTCAAGGTTCCCCCCAATGAACTTAAGCAGTGAGCGATAGTAGGCAATAAATCGTCAAGAGTAGTAGAACGTCGGTGATTTTCTTCCCCTAAAGCACCGAAGACCCCAAGTCCTGATCACATCCTCCCCGAAGGTGATCAGGGCTTTTTTTTGTCAGCGATTTGGTCAGCTCGGCACTCAACGGTCTGTCAGATTTTCATGCGCCGGGTCGAGCGTCAATCGGCAGACGGAATAACTGCCGATAGGCTCGCATCTTGGCGAGATACTAAATCGCCCCGATGTCCTTGATTGACCCAGTCAGAGAGCTGTTTTAGCAGTAGCTTCTGACCCATTTCATGGGTCGAAGAGAATAACTGGATGGTCGTCGACTTCTGGTCGGCTAATTCTCGCTTAACCTTGAGCAACGTCGCTTGCTGTGCGCCACGCTTAAGCTTGTCGCATTTCGTGAGCAGGATATGCAGTGGCATTTGAGCCTGGGCGCTCCAATTGATCATTGTGTGATCAAAAGCTTTGAGTGGATGGCGAATATCCATCAACAAAACCAGCCCCGTGAGTGACAGGCGATTGCGTAGATAGTTGTCGATGTTCTCGTGCCAGTCCCGTTTCATTCTCGTGGGTACCTTGGCATAGCCGTAGCCGGGCAGGTCTACCAGCCGAAATTCATCCGAGACTGTAAAAAAGTTGATCAATTGCGTTCGACCTGGCGTCTTGCTGGTCCTCGCTAACTTGTTCTGTCCGGTTAGGTAGTTAATAGCGCTGGATTTACCTGCGTTTGAGCGACCGCAGAAAGCAACCTCCAGTCCCGTATCATCAGGGCAATGAGATAGATTGGCGGCACTTTTGAGGAATTCGATGTTCCCCAGATCTACGCGCGGCGAATTATTAGTCGGTTCGGGTACAATCACCATATTTTGCTGCTTACTCGTTTGGGCCTTCAGGCCTACTTTGTTATATACTGGGGCGGTAGCTTAACACTGCCAATCCAGAATTTGTTTTTTTAGGGAAACTCATGTTTAGAATTGTTGTAGGACTCATCATTGGCCTGTCGTCTATTGCGGCACAGGCAGAAACCAATATTGCCCATGGCAAGGCATTGTCAGCGACGTGTGTTGCCTGTCATGGAACAGATGGCAACAGTGCTGCTGGTGCTTTTCCAAGCATTGCAGGGCAAGGACAGAAATATTTGTTCAAGCAATTGGTTGATATTAAAGACGGTAATCGCGCAGCGGTGCTGATGACCGGCCTGCTGAACAACTACACTGATCAGGATATGCAAGATGTCGCAGGTTATTTCGCCAGCCAGACGCCCAAAGGCGGCACTGCTGATCCTGATCTTGTTGATCTGGGCGAAAGCATCTACCGGGCGGGTGTCGCCCGCAAGAGCGTGGCCGCGTGTACAGCCTGCCATTCACCGACGGGTCAGGGTAATGATGCTGCAGCTTTTCCGATGCTAGCGGGACAGTGGCCAGAGTATACCGAGGCTCAACTCAAGTTGTTCCGCTCGGGTATGCGTCACAATGACGGTGACGGTCGCATGATGCGGCTCACAGCGATGGATTTAAGTGACAAAGAGATCGCCGCTGTTGCTAGTTATATTCGCGGTCTGCAGAAGTAAAGTAAGCGCAAAATATGTCGTTAATCATCGACCTCCCGCGGGACTTATCACTAGATTTCTCGCGAAGTGATGAACTGAGCAATATCATAAAGGACGAGCTAACATGAAAAGAACGAGATCTTTGATTGCCTGGTGTATGTTTATGGTCGCAGCGCTTGCCAGTACTGGCGCGGTTGCTGAGGATCTGGTCATTACCGCGGGCACTCACTATGCTGAGCTACCGGTTCCGATCAAAGCGCGTAATGCTGACAAAGTAGAGGTCGCCGAGTACTTTTCTTACGGTTGCCCTCACTGCTACCTGTTTGAACCAGCGATCGGCAGCTGGAAAGCGCAGTTACCCGCCGACGTTGAATTTGTTCGTACCCCGGCTGTCTGGAATAAGGACTATCAGCTGTATGCCCAGACCTACTTCACTGCCCAGGCGTTGAATGTCCTTGAAGAAGTGCACGTACCTTTGTTCGATGCCATTCATAATCAGCGTCGCCGGCTCAACGATCCTGAGCGAATGGCGGCATTCTTCGCTGAACTCGGGGTCGATCCCCTGGCGTTTGCCCGGACTTACAATTCCTTTGGCGTTCGTGCCAGTACACAGCAAGCTGAAGCCAAGGGTCGTGCATATCGATCTAGCGGCGTGCCTGCGCTGATTGTTAATGGCAAGTATCGGATTGAGGGTTCAATGGCCGGCAGTAACGCCAACATGTTATTGATTGCCGACTATCTGATCGCCAAAGAGCGTCAACTTCTCGCGGACAGCCAGTCTGGCACAGGTGACAATCAGCATCAGTCAGCTGACTGATCGGTGTTCACCCTCGACCAGATTCGTCACCAGGATGAGCTAGTACTGGGGTGTGCGGCAACCGATATCCTTAGTTTTCTGCCGTCGCGCTTGAGCCAGCAGATATTGACCTGGGTAGAAAAGACCCCCGGGGCCCCGGCCTTACGCGGGGTCAGCCAACAACTTACTTACGCAGAGCTGGGTGAGGCCGTTATTGAGGCCAAGTCATGGCTACAACAGCGCGGCGTCAGAGCTGGTGATCGCGTGATGTTGGTGGCAGAGAACAGTATTACGCTTATGTGCCTGTTTTTGGCCCTCAGCGAGCTCGATGCTATAGCGGCGGTGATTAACGCGCGGTTGTCGGATCGAGAGATCGATTTGATCGCTGTGGATTGTGACCCGCGCCTGATTATCTTTACCTCCGGCGACTCTAAAGATGCGCTATCCCAGGCAACTCGACTGGGCGCTGATCAGATCAATAGCACCTTTGGGTTATACGCTGCCACCGACGCTGTAACCAGCGAGCCTGAGGTCGTATTCCCTGACCCGGCCCGGCAAGTCCTCGCCATGATCTATACCACCGGCACGACGGGGACGCCTAAGGGCGTTATGCTGACCCATCAAAATTTGTCATTCATCGCCTTTATTTCTGGGCGTTTGCGTGGGGTTAAGCCCGGCGACAGAGTCTATGGTGTATTACCCATGTCTCACGTTTTTGGCTTATCCGCGGTGTGCAGTTCCGTGCTATATAGTGGCGGTTGTATTCACTTGGTCCCGCGTTTTGACGCCGCCGAGGCATTGCGCGCTATGGCTGAGGATCAGCTGGTTGGGTTTCTGGGCGTTCCCACTATGTATGCCATGATGATTGAGTTGCTCGATGCAAAACCAGATTGGCAGGCGCCACAATTGCGGTTTATGTTTTCAGGTGGCGCGCCCCTTGACCCTAGCCTTAAGGCGCGCGTTGAAACAGCCTTTGGTATGCCTTTACACAATGGCTACGGTCTTACTGAGAGCGGTCCAACGATCAGTCAGGCACGCTTGTATGCGCCTCTTGATAATTGTTCGGTGGGGTACCAGCTGCCGGGTGTTGATATCAAACTTCTGGATAAAGCCGGCCAAGAGGTTGAAGCCGGAGAGATTGGTGAGCTCTGGGCAAAAGGTCCCAACATTATGAAGGGTTACTTTCGCCAGCCTGTCCTGACGGCAGAGGTGATCAAAGATGGGTGGTTTAATACCGCAGATCTGGCCTTTCAGGATGCGATGGGGGCAATTAATATCGCGGGCCGTACCAAAGAGTTGATTATTCGCTCGGGCTTCAATGTATATCCGCCTGAGGTGGAGGCTGTCTTATCCAGTCATCCAGATGTCAGTTTATGCGCCGTGGTCGGACGCAGCATTGCCGGTGACGAGGAGATCGTCGCGTTTGTTCAAGCTGTCGAAGGTAAAGTGATTGATGTTGAAGGGTTGTTGATGTTTGCTCGGGAGCGGTTGACGGGTTACAAAGTGCCGACCCGGATCGTGTTTCAAGCACAATTGCCTACAGCCCCATCAGGCAAGATCCTTAAACATCAGCTAACACAAGTCAGTTAGCGTTTGAGTCAAATTAAGCTTGTGTTGCTCGTGAGTCGTCGACCCGGCGTTTGAGTTCTTTACCGGGTTTGAAATGCGGAACGTATTTGCCTGGCTTGTTAATGCCCACTTCGCCGGTTTTTGGATTTCTGACGGAGCGTGGTTGCCGATAATGATTGGAGAAGGTGCCAAAGCCCCGAATTTCGATGCGGTCACCCACGGCTAGCGTTTCCGACATGATATCGATGATGGTCTGCACGGCCAGGTCGACATCTCTGCTCGTTAACTGATCCAGCTTGTCTGACATGCGCTTGATAAGTTCAGATTTATTCATAAGTGTAGATCTGGATCTTAAGGCTATTGAGTGGCGTTGACGGGTTACCGATGCCGAGTATTGAGACATATTACAAGTTTTACTTATAATATCAATGCTTTATACAGATTAACTCAAGTGATAAATTATAATTAGTGCCTAATGACATGATCATTGGTTCAATAAGGTGCGAGTGGTGGGGCTAAGGTCTTGCATATTCGTCGCCATTTATTGAATCAGTCGACAGATTCGCCTAGAATTCGCTACGGCGATGTGCTCAAGACGTATTGACCTCAGGCACAGCGGCGATTGCCCCGTGAAGCGTCGATGCGTGACCAGAGCTTCACTGCCTGCCTCGATAAATGATTCCAAGAAAACCTCTGAATCAATTCAGACCCATTCCCACGCAAGGCGCTATGTTAGCCCTTGTGATATGACTATATTGGAGCCCTAGATGGCGAAGATTCTTCAAGATATCTCCCGTACATTTTCAGAGTACCTGCTCATTCCGCGTTTGACCCGCAAAGGTCAGCGTGCTGATGAGGTGGGTTTGTCAACGCCGATGTCAGCGCTCAGGGATAGCGCGACTCGTCGTTTCCACATTAATGTGCCCGTGACTTCAGCATGTATGCAGGCGGTGTCTGGCACGCGACTGGCAATCGCCCTCGCTCGTCAGGGCGGATTGAGCTTTATTTTTTGCTCCCAGGCTATCGAAACACAGGCTGAGATGGTGCGTCAGGTGAAGGCACACAAAGCCGGTTTTGTGCAGAGTGACTCTAACGCGACCACTAGCATGACCCTTGAAGAGGTGAGTGAACTCATGGCCAGTACGGGTCACTCGACCGTGCCGGTGACGGATGACGGGAGCGCCACAGGGCAGCTCGAAGGGCTTATCACAGACAAGGACTTCTGGCAGTTCGAGGACGATCTGAGTCGTACCGTGGGTGACCATATGACGCCTTTTGTTGATGTGATTCACGGCCAAGAGGGTATCAGTCTGCGTGAGGCTAACGAGTTGTTACATAAGCATAAAAAGGACTGCTTGCCGGTGGTCTGCACGGCGGGTCGTTTGACCGCGTTAGTGTTCAAGAAAGACTATGAAGACCATCGGCGTCACCCGAATGAGCTGCTCGATGATAGCAAGCGTTTGTGCGTCGGTGCGGCGATAAACACCCACGATTTCAAGGAGCGAGTGCCCGCGCTGCTGGCTGCGGGTGCAGATGCTTTGTGTTTTGATTCTTCCGATGGATTTACTGAATACCAGATGGAGGGCATTCAATGGATACGTGATCATTACGGTGATGAGGTTGTCATTGGGGGCGGCAATATAGTCTCTGCTGAGGGCTTTGATTATCTGGTTAAGGGCCCAGGAGTCGACTTTATTAAAGTGGGTATTGGCGGCGGCTCTATCTGTATTACCCGTGAGCAGAAGGGTGTCGGTCGGGGTCAGGCTTCAGCCCTGCTGGATGTTGTGCAGCGGCGTGATGAGTACTTCGCAGAAACGGGACGTTATATCCCCATCTGTTCAGATGGTGGGCTGGGTAACGATACGCAGATCGTTATCGCGTTAGCCATGGGTGCCGATTTTGTCATGATGGGACGTTATTTTGCGACCACAGAGGAAAGTCCCACGCCGAAAACGTCGATTAATGGCCAAGTCTATAAACCCTATTGGGGTGAAGGCACGGAGCGTGCTCAGAATTGGCAACGTTACAGTGAGGGTATGACAACGCGCAAAATGATCTTCGAGGAAGGCGTTGATGCCTTTGTGCCGATGGCGGGCCCGCTGGCGGAGGTTTTAGAGACGACCCTGTATAAGTTGCGCAGCACCATGGTTAATGTCGGTGCGGACAACCTTGAGCAGTTCCGCGAGCAGGCTATATTGACTCTGGTATCTGAGCAGTCAGTGGTCGAAGGTGGCACATCGAGCGTATTTAAGTTCAATCGGAATCGCGATGTGGATGACGGTCGCTGGGGAAATTCAGGCTAGATAGGGCACGCAGGTGTGCCCCAGGGCGTCGTCATGTATAATCTTGTTTTTTAGAATCAGCGAATGTAGGGAAAATGTTGTGAAAATTGAAAAAATGGTAATGGCGTGTTTGATGCTCTCAATGCTGCTGATCCCGGCGGTTAATGCCAACACCGTCGAAGATGAGATCGCAGCGCGAATCATGAAGTCCGGCAGCGTCTGTGTTCAAGGTGCTGATTGTGCTCAGGCCAGTGAGACAGTGGCAGTGGCTGGCGCAGGCAGTACTAGCCCCCAGGCTCACTATGACAGCGCCTGTAAGACCTGCCACAGCATGGGTATTGCTGGGGCACCGATCTTTGGTGATAAGGAAGCATGGAAGGATCGTATTGCTAAGGGCGCAGACGTGCTTTACCAGAGCGTGCAGAACGGACTGGGAGGTATGCCTGCCCGGGGCTTGTGCATGTCATGCACCGATGATGATCTCAAGGCCATTGTGGACTTGATGGTCGCCGAGGTTAGCAAGTAGCTCAGGTCGTAAAAAAACGTAGGTTATCAAAGGGCTTAGGTTGTCAAAAAAAGCCGGGGTTAGCAAATAGCCCCGACTATTAAACAGACCTGTTTATAAGATGGACAAACAGGTATTACGGCTGGTCAGATCTGTCCAGCCTTCTGAACGCTAGTGCTTCGGCTAGATGCTGGCCCTCGATATGGTCTTGGCCGACCATGTCGGCAATGGTCCTTGCGACTTTAAGTATTTTGAAATAGCCCCTGGCGGATAGGCCGAGTGTGTTCATCGCCGTTGCCAGAAACTGTCGGTCAGTTTTACCCAGCTGACAGTCCTTGCGCGTCTGCGCGCCATTGAGGTGCGCATTGAGGCATCCAGAGCGGGAAAGCATCGTGGCTCGTGCTCGTAACACCAAACTGCGGGCCTGAGCATCATCTAGCTCTCCTGTTGCCGGTGCGTCGCTACCCAGAAGGTCGGGCGGTATGGACGGCACCACCACATGCAGGTCAATTCTATCCATTAATGGTCCTGACACCCTGCTGCGGTATGCGGTGATTCTCTCGGAGGTGCAGTTACAGCGTCCTCGATCGTCACCAAAATAGCCACAGGGGCAGGGATTCATTGCCGCGATCAGCTGAAATTGGGCCGGGTAGCAAACCTGGTACTGGGCACGACTGATCATGATATTGCCAGATTCCATGGGCTCTCTGAGTACTTCAAGCACCCGGCGGGAATATTCGGGTAGCTCGTCGAGAAATAGCACGCCATGATGCGCCAATGAAATTTCCCCCGGCCTCGGTGGGCTGCTGCCCCCGACTAGGGCAATGGGTGAAGCCGTGTGATGTGGAGATCGAAATGGTCGCTGGCGCCAGTGATCAAGATCAAAGGCATGGTTTGATACGGAGTGCACCGAAGCCACTTCCAGGGCCTCGTCGAGTGTGAGCTGTGGTAGCAATCCCCGAAGACGACTTGCCAACATGGTCTTGCCGGTACCGGGTGGCCCAATAAATAGCAGGTTATGGGCCCCTGCAGCGGCAATCAAGAGGGCGCGTTTGGCGAGGACCTGACCTTTTACATCTTGCAGGCTGGCTTGAGTCGAGTGATCCTGTTGTGGATGTGCTGTTGGGCTTTCGAGTGGCTGTTTACCTGCCAAGTGTCTGATAACTTCAAGCAGACTGCTCGCCACCCTGACATTCGTTTGTTCGCCGAGGCTGGACTCAGCGCCGTTCAGGGATGGTACGATAAGCAGTCGTTTTGATGCGGCGCTTTGAATGACTGCGGGCAATACACCATTGACAGGGCGAAGTGCGCCATTAAGGGCCAGCTCACCTAGCCATTCGGTGCCGATCAGCGCTGTCGCAGGCAGATCACCATTGGCAGCGAGTATCGCCAAGGCGATGGCCAGATCATAGCGTCCGCCTTGTTTAGGCAAGTCAGCCGGCGCCAGATTCACAGTAACCCGGCGACTCGGTGTCTTAAAGCCTGCGTTGACGATTGCCGCCTTGACCCGATCTTTCGCTTCCTTGACGGTGGTAGCCGGTAACCCGACGATCTGGATCTGCGGTAATCCCTGAGAGATATCTGCCTCTACAGTCACCAGAGGTGCCTGTATGCCAATTTGCGCGCGGGAGTAAGTAACAGCAAAAGTCATCGACAGAGCCTTGGCCAACATTGGATGAGGTATGATGCTAGCGGGTTCAATCAAGCGTTATGTGCGAGCTGTGCGCAAATGTCTGTGGGTGATTGCCGTTAAGCGTCGGTGACCACGCCCTTATTAGGTGCGTAGACCCAATGCTTCTACCCCTCTACCGCACCAATGTGGTGCTGTGTGCCATAATATTTTGTCAGAGGTGTAATGCATCTAATTGAAAATTAACATGTTAGTTAACTTGGCATGGTCAGTGCATCATTCATTTTCGAGTGAACTGTTGATGGGTGCTGGTCAGACAATGGCCCGGTGACCTTCAGGTAGATTGTTTTTTGATAACATCGCGTGCTCGGCTCGATGAGCCCGCGATAGAGTCACGAACGCTCCCGGCGATAACACCCAGCGCTGGTGTGGTGACGTAGTGTCAGATCTTCGGGTGATGAATAGTATTAGGCATAGCCAAAGGAATGTATTTTCGATACATTTGCCGCACAACAAAAACAGGGGTGATCCTGTTCAAGGAGAACATAGATGAAATTAGTCACAGCAATCATTAAGCCCTTCAAACTCGATGATGTTAGAGAGGCTCTCTCAGAGATTTCCGTACAAGGCATGACAGTTACAGAGGTCAAGGGTTTTGGTCGTCAGAAGGGTCATACTGAGCTTTATCGTGGCGCCGAGTACGTTGTCGATTTTTTGCCGAAAGTGAAGATCGAAGTAGCCATCGCCGACGATAGTCTTGATGGCGTGATTGAAGCAATCAGCAGCGCTGCGAACACCGGTAAGGTGGGTGACGGTAAGATTTTCGTCACGACATTAGATGATGTGATTCGCATCAGAACCGGTGAGACCGGTGGCGAAGCGGTTTAGACCTAAGCTCTCGATGAAAGCTCTCGATGAAAGCTCTCGATACTAGAGATACAACGATCTGATCTATCCCCGGATTACTTTGTGATTCGGGTGATTGTTGAAGCGATTGTTGTCTAGAAAAAATTTGTCTAGAAAAATAAACGCCCGCGTACGACCTCCGCCGTTGTTTTGTTTGGCGGTTACTGACCGAGAAGGCTTGGAAAGCTTACCGGACAGGTGACCTGTCAGTTCGTTTTCGAGCCCGCCTATTGGGCAGTCTACAAGACGCTTTATTAGATTCCCTACGAGGCTCGCGCTACGTTCAGGGATGTGAACAACACAATTTTCAAAAGGTCATTGTCTATCTGACCCCGACCTCTTCTATAATCAAGCTTCGGTCTGTCATTGTGAAAACCTTATGAAGTATCAAAGTACCCGTGGTGGTGTGAAAGGCATCAGTTTTAAGGACGCCGTCTTGATGGGCCTAGCCGATGATGGTGGGCTTTTGGTACCCGAGTCTATTCCAGACGTCAGTCACGAGTTAGCAGATTGGAGGGGGCTGGATTACCAAGCGCTTGCGCTCAAGGTCCTAGGGAAATTTATTGACGATATCCCTACCGATGACCTACAACGCATTATTAATAAGAGTTATGCGACGTTTACTGATCCGCTAGTGACGCCATTGGTCCCGTTGGGCGATGACCATGTGCTCGAGTTGTTCCACGGTCCAACGTTGGCGTTCAAGGATGTTGCCCTGCAATTGCTGGGTAATTTGTTTGAATATATTCTCGACGAACGCGGTCACAGCGTCAATATCCTTGGCGCTACCAGTGGCGATACTGGTAGCGCTGCTATCGCCGGCGTACGCGGTAAAAAAAATATCAATATCTACATTATGTTTCCCGAGGGCCGCACCAGCCCTCTGCAGGAACTACAGATGACCTCAATACTTGATCCGAATGTACATAACATCGCGATTGCTGGCAGCTTTGATGACTGCCAGGCCCTGATGAAGCGTGTTTTCTCTGATCTGCCCTTCAAGCAGCAATACGGTCTGGCGGCCGTTAACTCTGTGAACTGGACTCGGGTGCTGGCGCAGGTGGTGTACTATTTTTCTGCCTGGAATCAAGCGGGGTCTCCTGAACATTTTGATGTTTGTGTACCGACGGGCAATTTTGGCAATATTTTTGCCGGCTATATTGCCCAGCAAATGGGTCTGCCTATTCGGCGGCTGATCCTTGCGACGAATGCCAATGATATTCTCTGCCGGTTTTTCAACTCCGGTCGGTATGAACGTCAGGAGGTCCACTTCACCCATAGTCCGGCGATGGATATCCAGATCTCCAGCAACTTCGAGCGCTATCTGTTCTACAAACTCAATAGATCTGCGACGCAGGTGAAGGCCTTTATGGCCTCGTTTAGTGCCACGGGCTCGGCCGAACTACCCGATCACGAGGGGGTTGTTGATGCAGCAATTGTCGCGGGATCCGCGAGCAATGAGCAGACGCTAGCCACGATTCGCAAGGTCTATGAAACGCACGGCTATCTTGCCGACCCGCATACGGCGGTGGGGTTAGCAGTGATGCAGACCTATGCCGATCCGCAAGTGCCGTTGGTGTGCCTTGCTACGGCCCACCCAGCGAAATTTGAAGACTCCATTTATGAAGCTCTACCTGCAGTGACGGTATCTCACCCGACGCTAGAAGCTCTGCGTCAGTTGCCCACACGTAAGACACTGCTGGCGGCGGATGAGGCGACGATCAAGGGGTTTATCACGGCTGGCGGTCAGGGCCAGGGTTAGGACTAAGACTGCGTCTGGAGTCTCAGGTGCAAGCGTTGGACGGCGGCTGGTAAGTCGCGGATATGCTCGATAGTCTCGTCTGGTTTGGTCTGGTCGATAGTGGGTTTGGCGGCTGTTTTCAACCAGATAGTGTGCAGGCCCAGTCGCTTTGCCGCATCAATGTCCAGGGTCGGGTCGTCGCCAACATAGAGCATCTCATGGGGGGCCGTGCCGGTGTGCGCAAGGGCTGTCTCAAATAATGCTGGTTCAGGTTTAGGGGCGCCTACCCCCTCGGCGGAAAATGCGAAGTCGAAATGCTCATCCAGCCCCACACGTCGAATGTCTGCATTGCCATTGCTCAGCGCACCCAGTCGATAATCAATTGCCAGAGCACGAATAGCCTCAAGAGCACCTGTAAACAGTTGGATATCATTCCTGGCAACCAGAAAAATCTCTATCGCTTGCAGCGATAATGCTCGAGCCTCTGTGGCGTTTTTGCCGCTTTTGAGCATGGCCAGTTCGATGATTCGGCGCCGTAGTTCAGTAATCTTCTTAACGAGCGCGGGTTCATCCATGATCAGCTCATGACGCAATTCACGCATACCGGTGACGTCGTATTGTAGCCCCTTAACGTGCTCGCTTAGCCAGGCATCCAGGCGTTGCTCGGCGCGGATAATGACTGGCTTGACTGCCCACAGGGTGTCGTCCAGATCAAATGCAATGACCTTGATCATGGCTGAATTAGTCCTTTAATGAAGGTTTTTTATGGGCACGCGGATGAGCTTTGTCGTAGACCTCTGCCAGATGCTGAAAATTAAGGTGAGTGTAAATCTGGGTGGTAGAGATGTCTGCGTGGCCGAGTAATTCTTGTACTGCGCGAAGATCGCCGCTGGACTCGAGTAAATGGCTAGCGAAAGAGTGCCGCAGCATATGCGGATGAACCTTGCCGGCGAGATTTTGCTGGCGGGTCCAGTGACGTAATCGAGACTGAACATTACGCTCACTAATGCGCCGTCCACGTTCGCTGATAAACAAGGCGTCCTGGTTTTCCACGGCTTTCTTCACCGGTAGCGGTCGCCGGCCTTGTTGCCATGCCTGCAGCGCCTGTAGCGCCAAGCTACCAATGGGTATGACGCGTTGTTTGTTTCCCTTGCCTGTGACTTTGATTGATCCCTCGTCCCAGCTGATATCCCGAATATCGACATTGACCAGTTCTGCCAGACGAAGACCCGATGAATAAAACAATTCGAGCATCGCGCGATCGCGCAGTCCGTACCAGTCATCAACAGGCACATTGAGTAACTGCGCGACCTGATCAGTGTCCAGCGTGTCTGGTAGTCGATGGCCTGTCTTTGGCGCCGTGACACCCAGAGCTGGATTGTGTTGGCTGATGTTTTCTCTGATCAAGTAGTGGAAAAATGTACGGATGCTGGATAACCGTCTCCGCTGGCTGCTACCGGCCAGACCCTGGCGATGACCATCGGCAACAAACTGACGCAAATGATGAGTTTGTAGGAGTGACCACTGACCTAGATCCAAGGCTTCGCAAAACAACTGTAGCGTCTTTAAATCGCGTCGGTAGTTCAATGCCGTGTGCGAAGACAACCCGCGTTCATGGTTAAGGTGCTGGATAAACTGCTCAAGGTTGAGTGCCAGCGCCGCCCCTGTTGCAGGAATCATTGGCTTATCCTACTTTCAACATAGGAGGTAGCAGGCGAGCCAATACATCAGCAATAAAACCGATAAACAGTGTTCCCATACCTGGCTGGAAATAGTTTTCATCGTCGCTGCCGATCGCCAACAAAGCGATCTGGCCGCGCGCGCTGCCACGTGTAGCGGGGTCTTTGACGGATAACACGGCTGCCGAATTTACCTTGCCACTGGCATGTCGAAACAGAAAATCCTGTTCTGCTGGGCGCAACACACCGAGTGTAGGCTCTTTACTTTTGATCAAGGCGCCGACGTATTCGCGAGCGGTTGTCTCTGACACACAGTAAGTGAAGTGGTTGATCTGCTCGGCATTTTCATTGAATACCATCAAGCTGTAAGCGTTACATTTGAAATCTCGCTTAAAGCTTTTCTCCAGCGCCAGATAGAAGTCAGCGGTATTGGTGGCCTCAAGCAGCGCGAGCACAAGGCGCTGGCATTTGAGAAAAATCTCACTGTTAGCTGTTGCCGCGGTCATCATGGCTTCAAGTTGCGTGTGCAACGCGAGATCGCGATCACGCAATAAGCTGACTTGACGCTCAACCAAAGAGACATCGCCACCGTGTGCATGGGGCAGTTTCAGGTCGAGTAGCAGGGCGTCGTGGTTAACAAAAAAGTCTGGATTTGCACTCAGATAGTCAGCTACCTGAGCGGCATTCAGTGGGGTTTGAGCTTGAGTTTGAGTCGTCGACGTGGTCATAGTTCGCTTCTTAGATTTGGAGTCTGCCTTCATAAACCCGACTGGCCGGACCCGTCATAAACACGGGTTGCTGGTCGCCATCCCAGCCGATTTTTAGGTCGCCGCCCGCCAGGCTGACCTCTACCTGCGAGTCCAGTATACCTTGAAGTCGGCCAGCTACCACGGCTGCGCAGGCACCCGTGCCACAGGCCCGGGTTTCGCCTACGCCACGCTCGAATACGCGTAGTTTGATCTTGTTACGACTGATAACTTGCATAAACCCTACATTGACGCGGGCCGGAAACCGAGGGTCTTTCTCTATCAGCGGCCCCAGATATGCCACGGGCGCCGTGTCAATGTCAGCCACGGTTATCACCGCATGAGGATTGCCCATGCTTACCACTGACAGGCAAATCTTACCTTTATCTGCGCCTACCGTGCTGGGAATCTCAAAAGGGTAAACAATACTTGGCCGGTCAGCAATGAAAGGAATTTTCTCTGGTTGCAAAATAGGGGGGCCCATATTCACGCTGATGTGACCGTCACGCTCGATCTGGCATGCAATGCTGCCGTTTACGGTTTCCAGCACGAGTGTAGACTTTGTCGTCAAGCCTCTATCCCTGACAAATTGGACAAAGCAGCGAGCGCCGTTGCCGCATTGTTCTGCCTCCGAGCCGTCCGCATTGAAGATGCGATAACGAAAGTCCATGGTGGGATCTTCCGGCGGCTGGGCTATCAAGAGCTGGTCAAAGCCAATACCCGTGCGGCGGTCTGCTAGTAGCCGAACCTGCTCCTCACGTAATTGAAAATCTTGCGTGACCAGATCGAGCAACACAAAGTCGTTACCGAGGCCGTGCATTTTGGTAAATCGTAGTAGCATGATCCGGTAAGATTACCTGTGCAGAGAATGAAAGTAACGGCCTATGTAGCGTCTATAGCGTCGCTGCTAGTGAATTACGTCGGTTGGTAGGTGTGCTCGAGACGCAACTGGTCGTCGATGGTCTCTCGATCGCGCACGCATTGGCTTAACTGGCCGCTGACCAGGACTTCAGCTGCCCGGTTGCGGCTGTTGTAATTTGAGCTCATAGCAAAGCCGTAGGCGCCTGCTGAATGAATCGCCAGCAGATCTCCTGCCTCGATGGACAGCTCGCGTGATTTGCCAAGAAAATCCCCCGTTTCACAAATGGGCCCAACGACATCATAGGTGCGCTGTTCCGCGGAATGGCGCGTAACCTCGGTGATGCGCTGCCAGGATTCGTACAATGCTGGTCTGATTAGGTCGTTCATACCAGCGTCGATGATCGCAAAGTGTCGATCCTCGTTGCTCTTTATATTGATCACCCGAGTTAACAGCACGCCGCTATTGGCGGTTAGAAAGCGGCCTGGCTCGAAAATCAGCGTCTGTTTTCTATGCCCCATAGACTGGAGTATCGCTGCGGCATACTCCTGTACGTCAATGGGCGTCTCGTTCTGATAGCAGACGCCAAGGCCACCTCCCAGGTCGATATGCGACAGTTCGATGCCGTTGGTGGCAAGGCTGTCAACGAGTTCCAGCACTCGGCTCATGGAATCCATAAAGGGAGATAACTCAGTGATTTGGGAGCCGATATGGCAATCGATGCCCTTGATGTCGATATGACTAAGCTGGGCAGCTTGCTGGTAAAGTTCAAGCGCCTCCTGCATGGAAACGCCGAATTTATTTTCTCTCAAACCCGTTGAAATGTAGGGGTGAGTGCCTGCATCAACATCGGGATTGACCCGCACGGAGATGGGCGCGATGAGGCCCAGTTGTTGCGCTAATCGTTGGATCTGGACAAGCTCCATCGCTGACTCGACATTAAAGCAATGGATGCCAGCTTTTAGTGCGCTCGTGATTTCCTTGTCTTGCTTGCCGACACCTGAGAACACGATCTTGTCGGCACGACCCCCCGCCCGCAACACACGGGTCAGCTCACCGCCCGAGACAATATCAAAACCGGCCCCCAGGCTTGCCAGCAGGCCTAGCACGCCCAGGTTAGAATTAGCCTTGACGGCGTAGCAAACCATCACTGGATGATTGCTGAAGGCATTGCGAAACGATTCATAGGCCTGGCTGATGACAGCCTTTGAGTAGACATACAAAGGCGTATCAAATTGTGTCGCGAGAGCTTCAGCACTGAGCTGCTCGATAAACAAGACGTCCTCTTGGTAGTCAATGAAACTCATGAGCGGACCTTCCTAGAGAGCGCTGGGCGGTGCATATGCGCAGATACTAGTGTTCGCGTCGTACTTGGTGAGGCTGTGTCTATGGATCCTGTGCTTGAAGCGCCTGCATGAGTTACGCTGACTTGTTCACAACGAGGGTCGTCATTGGCGTAATGAGCCGCGTTGACGCTAGTGTTGTCATCGGTGGCCTCAGGTAGGAACAACGGACCCTTCTGCCCACAAGCAGATGCCAGGCTGGCGATGACCATCCCTAACCATATTATTAAGACACGACGCTGCATGGGTTTTTCCTGGATATGACTGAGTGAGTCGGCTGGCTGAAGAAAATCGGTACCAGTATACGTGAGTGCTCGCTCCTCGCAAAGAGCCGCAAAGAGCCGCAAAGGATCGCCTGTTGATGTGCTTTGCCTTTATACTGTGGGCTGCCCACACGGCGCCTGACCGGGTCAGGTAACTCAAAAAGGATGGTAGCTGCTTGCAAGACAATGAATACAGCGATCGGGTAGATACTATTTTCACTACCCTGGAAGACCAGCTTGATGAACACCCTGCAGACCTTGACGTCGAGGTGTCTGGCTCCGTGATGACCATTATTTTCCCTAATCAGAGTCAGGTTATCCTCAGCCGCCAGATCGCTAACCAGGAAATCTGGGTAGCGGCAAAATCCGGCGGTTTCCACCTACACCTAGATGTGAATGACAGCTGGCAGTGCCGCACGACGGGGGAAGATCTTGCCGCCCTATTGAGCAGGGCTTTTACTGAACAGTTGAGCGAGTCAGTGACCCTTGTTGTCTAGAGCTAGTCCACAGCGCTTTGCTAAGGCGCTACTTTTAAGACGCTTTTTCCACGTTGTCCAGACGAGTTCGGGCGGCGGCGATGGCGGCGGTAACCTGAGCGGGGGCTGTGCCACCCGGGTGATTGCGGGCATTGACGCTGCCGTCGAGGGTTAATACGTCAAATACGTCAGCGGTAATCAGCCCCGATTCGGCTTGCAGGGCAGATAAAGACAGCTCTGCCAGGTCCACAGATTCGCTAATAGCGACCCCCACCAACTTGCCTACCACGTCATGTGCGTCACGAAACGGCAGACCTTTCTTAACCAGATAGTCCGCGAGATCAGTGGCGGTCGCGTAGCCACGCATGGCGGCGGCGCGCATATTCTCAGGTTGAGCAACCATGGCCGGAATCATGTCGGCAAACGCCATGACACAGCCGACGACGGTTTTCACCGTATCGAACAAGGGCTCTTTGTCCTCTTGGTTGTCCTTGTTATAGGCCAAGGGCTGACCTTTCATCAGAGTTAGCAGGGTAGTTAGGCTGCCGTAAACCCGGCCAGTTTTACCTCGCACGAGTTCTGGTACATCTGGATTCTTCTTCTGCGGCATGATGGACGATCCCGTGCAGAAGCGATCTGGAAGGTCCACAAAACCAAATTGCGGCGACGCCCAGAGGACAATTTCTTCAGACCAGCGTGACAGGTGCATCATCAGAATGCTGGCGCAGGCGCTAAATTCAATCGCAAAGTCACGGTCGCTGACCGCATCCAGTGAATTACCACTAATGCTGTCAAAGCCCAGTAGCCGCGCCGTCATATGACGATCGATGGGGTAGCTGGTGCCTGCGAGGGCAGCAGCGCCTAGGGGCAGGATATTGACGCGTCGACGACAATCCTGCAGTCGGTCGTAATCCCGCTCTGTCATGGCATACCACGCCATCAAGTGATGGCCGAAAGTAATGGGCTGGGCAACTTGCAGATGCGTGAAGCCAGGCATGACCGTGGCAACATGTTGCTCTGCCAGAGACAAAATGCCACGCTGGAGCTTTCTCAGTAATTGACTGATCACATCAATCTGATCGCGCAGATACAGACGTATATCCGTGGCAACCTGGTCATTTCTGGAGCGACCTGTATGTAATTTTTTACCGACACTGCCGATGCGCTCTGTGAGCGCCGCCTCGATATTCATATGCACGTCTTCGAGGCTTACAGACCAGGCGAACTTGCCTTGTTCGATATCCAGCCTGATGGCCTCGAGCCCCTCTTTGATCGCCGCGAGCTCATGCTCGCCCAGCACACCCACGTGGCAGAGCATGGTCGCATGGGCCACGGAGCCTCGTATGTCTTGCTGTGCCATGATTTGGTCGAAATCTACCGAGGCAGTAAATTCTTCGACGAAGGCGTCCGTTGCTTCCGTGAACCTGCCGTCCCAGAGTTTTTTACCCGTGCCTTTGTCTTCTGCCATCTGCAAGCCCCTTTTATGTTGGTTAAGCCCGATCTAAGTCGATCTAGTTCGTTGTCGCTCCGTATAGAATGCCAGTGGGTCTAGCGCATCTGCCCACTATCGCATCTAACCGCTATGCCTGTGCGGTGAAAAAGGCGGCGAGTATAGCAGTAAGCACGAAGGCGCTATACTAGCGCGACCGAACTAAAGAGGCTGAGATACCATGACCGCCGAAAACGCCACTGAGGAAGACTTCTTCCTGCCCGATCTGTGTCAGGCTCAAAGTATCTTGTTTCTCGTGTTGATTGCTGAGCTATTGGTACTCGTATTGGTGTTAGCAAGCTCGTCGCTATTGAGTTTCAGCTGGTCGCGTATGGGACTGACGTCCTTGTTTGTGCAATGGGTTGTGCTGACATCGGCCACGGTGCTATGCAACTTCCGGCCGTTGCTCATGCGCATGTCTATTCCCTACGCGACGCTGGTGGGCTATGGGATTATCATGTCGTTGACCCTATTATTTAGTATTCTTGGTGAGTGGATCACGATGCTGCCGCAGCAGCCTTGGCAGCTGGAACAGACCGGCAATGTGACTCGCAACCTCATCGTTGCGGCTGTTATGATAGGTATCGCGTTTCGCTATTTCTTTCTGCAGCACCAGCTCAGGCGTCAGGAGCAGGCGGAATTAAATTCGCGGATTCAAGCGTTGCAGTCGCGCATCAGGCCACATTTTTTATTCAACAGTATGAATATTATCGCCAGTCTGATTAGCGTAGACCCAGAGACGGCAGAAGAAGTGGTGGAAGATCTGTCCCTGTTGTTCAGGGCGAGTTTAAACCAGAGCAGCGACAAGCCCGTGGCGCTGTCTGAAGAGCTCGATTTGTGCCAGAAGTATGTGCACATTGAATCTTTACGCCTAGATGAGCGGTTGACGGTCATCTGGAACATTGACGTTGATTCATCGCAGGTTAGAATACCCTTGTTGACGCTCCAGCCGTTGCTGGAAAATGCCATATATCACGGTATTCAGCCATTGCCCCGTGGTGGGGAAGTACAGGTAGATATCAGCATCCAGAACAATAAGCTGGTGGCGAGTATCACCAACCCGTTACCAGAAAAGGCGGAACAACCTGCCCAGGGCAATCGGATGGCGCTAGACAACATTCGCCGACGGCTGGAAGCCACGTATGGCGCAAGTGCGTCGGTAGTCAGCCGGCAGGATAAGGCGATGTTTAATACCACTATCAGCTATCCTTTGACCGACTAGCTCTAAATATGACCGTTGATACCGGTTGGCGCAGCAACTCGTTGCGCAAAACTGTGAACTGGTTCACATTTGCACTAATCGGTAGCCTGCTACGGTTCTAAGCTGCGTACGACTTCTCAGGGTGCGGCACAGAAGTGTTGATTTAACTGAGTAATTTGCGGTAGGTAGGAAGGCGTTTGTTTGTGACATTTTGTTCACGATAAGCAGGCGGTTCCACTCTTAGACAATCTGAAAGCGAGGTTCCTCTGCCATGAAAGTGTTAATAGTCGACGATGAAAAACTGGCTCGCGAGCGACTGATCAGGATGGTTAACACCCTGGATCACTATGAAGTCGTCGCTGAAGCAGCCTGCGGTGATGAAGCCGTAAAACGCACGTTGGAGTTTGAGCCCGATATTGTACTGTTGGATATTCGTATGCCTGGGATCGATGGTATGGCGGCTGCACACAAGATAGCTAAGCTGCAATCACCTCCCGCCGTGGTGTTTTGCACGGCATTTGGCGAACATGCCATTGAAGCCATTGAAGCGAATGCCGCCGGCTACCTGCTCAAACCCGTGCGCCGTGAAGCCCTAGTGGATGCTCTGGCTAAGATCGGCCGTGTTAACAGGGTTCAGGAATGGACGATTAATGGTGAAGATGATGTGACGAAACCCCGCACGCGTACACATATCAGTGCGAAGACGCGGCGCGGTATAGAGCTGATCCCATTGTCAGAAATTCGCTTCTTTCAGGCAGATCACAAATATGTGACCGTGCGGCATGAAGCGGGTGAAGTGCTGATTGATGACACATTGCGAGACCTAGAGGATGAATTTGGCGACCGTGTGGTACGCATTCACCGTAATGCACTGGTCATGACGGACCACCTTGAAGGCCTCGACCGTGACCAGCAGGGGCACTATCAGGTGCGATTGCGGGGGGTGGGTGAAAAGCTTGATGTCAGTCGGCGTCACGTGTCGGGACTGCGGAGGTTGGTGCAGGCGTTGTAATGAAGGCTGATTGCGGTGGAAAAGGCGGCTATAATGTCGCTTTTTTTATGCTCGTAGTTTCTTCGCTAAGTTAGTCAGCGAGCTATGCGTTTACACCCTTACAGCCAAGTACATCGTGTTAAGGATCAAGATGCTAGATAATATTCGTATTGCCACCCGTGAAAGTGCCCTAGCCATGTGGCAGGCACACTACGTCAAAGCTGCGCTGGAAACAGCACATCCGGGCCTGGAGGTGTCGATCATGGGTATGACCACCGCCGGTGACCGAAATAAGGAGTCACCGCTGAGCCAGATGGGTGGTAAGGGTGTTTTCGTCAAAGAACTGGAGGTCGCGCTGTTGGAAAATCGCGCCGATATTGCTGTTCACTCGATGAAAGATGTGCCGAGTATTATGCCTGATGGTCTAGAACTGGCAGCAATCTGTGAACGCGAAGACCCCCGTGATGCCCTAGTGACTAATCAGTTTGACTCTCTGCAGGCCATGCCCTCCGGAGCGCGTATTGGCTCGTCGAGTCTGCGGCGTCGTTTGCAGCTGCAGCAGTTCCGACCAGACTTGGTGTATCAAGAGCTGAGGGGCAATGTAGATACTCGTTTGCGCAAACTCGACGAGGGTGAGTACGACGGTATTATCCTGGCGACGGCCGGCCTAAAACGGCTGGGGCTGGCGCATCGCATTACTGAGGCTATCGACCCTGAGGTTAGCCTGCCATCGGCAGGTCAGGGTGCTGTAGGGATCCAGTGTCGTAGCGACGCCGATGACGTTAAGGTATTGCTGGACGCGATTAACCACGTGGATAGTCAGTTTCGCGTAACCTGTGAGCGAATGATTTCGGCGGGACTGGGTGCCAGCTGTAGTCTGCCGATCGCCGCATTTGCGACCCTCGACAACGACCAGATTTATCTGGGCAGTTATGTCAGTGATGTCGACGGGGCCACAGTCTTACGAGTCAGTCGCACAGGCCCGCGAGCGAAAGGCATTGAATTGGCTCGCGAGGTTACCGCCGAGTTGATAGCTGGCGGTGCGTTGACGTTGATTCAGCCACACAGTTAGGGCAGACCAATGCCCCGTCAGGACACGGTGCTTTTAACCCGCTCGCCGAGCCAGAACCAGTTATTGATACGGGCGCTGGCGGCTATGCCTGACCTGGATTTACAGGTTGTCGAACGACCCCTGCTCGAATTCTCAAGCATACCCGTGACGGATGATATGCGGCAGCGTGTCTTGTCTCTGGATGCCTATGATCATGTTATTTTTGTGAGCC